>NZ_JBHJQI010000158.1:0-19804 GCF_042262805.1 Streptomyces sp. NPDC056361 | reverse complement strand
GCACCCGTCCGCACCACCGCACGCATCGACCTGGAAGGACGCCCCCGTGGCCACCTCCGTTCGGGCGAGGCCTGACGGCTCCCCGCCGCCCGCCGCACCGCCCTCCTCCTCCGGCCCCCGGAGCCACCGCTCCTCCTCGGGCGGCTGGCGCAGCACGCTCTACCGCTGGGACCTCAAGGCGATCCCGTACGTCTTCGTCGCCCCCTTCTTCCTCACCTTCGCGGCCTTCGGCCTCTTCCCGCTGATCTACACGGGCTGGCTCTCGCTCCACCGGGTCGAGCTCGGCGGCGACCCGACGTGGAAGGGCCTGGAGAACTACACCGACCTCGCGACCAGCGAGTTCTTCTGGAACGCGCTCCTCAACACCTTCACCATCGGGGTGATCTCGACCGTTCCGCAGCTGCTCATGGCCCTGGGCCTGGCGCACCTGCTCAACTACAAGCTGCGCGGCCGGGGCTTCTTCCGGGTCGCGATCCTCGCCCCGTACGCCACCTCGATCGCGGCGGCGACCCTGGTCTTCGCCCAGCTGTTCAACACCGACTACGGCATGATCAACGGCCTCCTGGGCTGGATCGGCATCGACCCGGTGAACTGGGAGTCGTCCAAGTGGCCGGCACAGATCGCGATCTCGGTGATCGTCACCTGGCGCTGGACGGGCTACAACGCGCTGATCTACCTGGCCGCCATGCAGGCCGTGCCGCAGGACCTCTACGAGGCGGCCTCGCTGGACGGCGCCTCGCGCTGGCGCCAGTTCGTCAGCGTCACCATCCCCTCCATCCGGCCGACGATCCTCTTCACGATCATCGTGTCCACCATCGGCGCCACCCAGCTCTTCGGCGAGCCGATGCTCTTCGGCGGCAGCGTCGGCATCAGCGGCGGCAGCGGCAACCAGTTCCAGACGCTGAGCCTGCTGATGTACGAGAAGGGGTGGGTGACCGGCGCGCTGGGGCAGGCGTCCGCCATCGCGTGGGTCATGCTGCTGCTCCTGCTCCTGATCGGCGGCGTCCAGGCGCTGGTGTCCCGCTCCAACCGCAAGAAGCTGGGGGGCTGACCCATGGCCCGCACACTCGACACGACGCCCCTCGACGCCACGGCGTCGGCGGCGCGGCCGGGACGTCGCTTCCGCCCGTCGGCCGGCCGGCAGCACCACGCCGGTCCGCTCACCTACGTGCTGCTCGTGGTGGCCGCGTTCGTCTCGCTCTTCCCGCTGTACTGGAACGTGGTCGCCGCCTCGCACACCGGCGAGCGGGTCGTCGAGGCGCCCGCGCCGCTGCTGCCCGGGAACCGCCTCCTGGACAACCTGAGCTTCGCCTGGAACCAGGTCGACATGGGCGCGGCGCTGATCAACACGACGATCGTGGCGAGCCTGGTGGCGCTGTCCACCGTGCTGTTCTCCACGCTCGCCGGTTTCGCCTTCGCCAAACTGCCGTTCCGGGGCCGCGGGATGCTGCTCTCCCTCGTGGTCGCCACCATGACGATACCGCCGCAGCTCAGCGTCATCCCGCTGTACCAGATCATCACCGACCTCGGCTGGTTCGACCAGCTCCAGTCGGTCGTGCTGCCCTCGCTGGTCGCCGCCTTCGGCGTGTTCTTCATGCGTCAGTTCCTCGTGGAGGCGCTGCCGATGGAGCTGGTGGAGGCGGCCCGGATGGACGGGGCGCACAGCCTGCGGATCATCTGGCACGTGGTGTTCCCGATCGCCCGGCCGGCCATGGCCGTGCTCGGCATGCTGGTCTTCGTCCAGTCCTGGAACGACTTCTTCTGGCCGTTCATCGCCCTCACCCCGGACGGCAGCCCGACCCTCCAGGTGGCCCTCGCCGGGCTCGGGGCGGGCAACCACACCGTGGACCACGCCGTCGTGCTGACCGGCGCGCTGATCTCCACCGTGCCGCTGCTCCTCGTCTTCGCCTTCCTGGGCAAGCACATCGTGGGCGGCATCACGGCCGGTGCCGTCAAGAGCTGACCGCCCGCCGGGCCCGTGCCCCCTCTGTCCGTACCCCACCACCCCGTACCCGCGTTGGGAGCGCTCTCCTATGACCGCGTCCGAAACCCGGCCGCTCACCGCCACCCGTTCGTTCCCGCCCGACTTCCTCTGGGGCGCGGCCACCGCCGCGTACCAGATCGAGGGAGCGGCGGCGGAGGACGGCCGTACCCCGTCCATCTGGGACACCTTCTCGCACACCCCCGGCAAGGTCTTCGAGGGCCACACCGGTGACGTGGCCGTGGACCACTACCACCGGTTCCGCGAAGACGTCGGCATCATGTCCGAACTCGGCCTGAACGCCTACCGGTTCTCCGTCTCCTGGTCCCGGGTGCAGCCCACCGGCCGCGGTCCGGCCGTCCAGAAGGGCCTCGACTTCTACCGGTCGCTCGTCGACGAGCTGCTCGAAGCCGGGATCGAGCCGGCCCTGACGCTCTACCACTGGGACCTGCCCCAGGAGCTGGAGGACGCGGGCGGCTGGCCGGAGCGCGCGACCGCCGAGCGGTTCGCCGAGTACGCGGGGCTCGTCGCCGACGCCCTCGGCGACCGGGTCAGGCGGTGGACCACGCTCAACGAGCCCTGGTGCAGCGCCTTCCTGGGCTACGGCTCCGGGGTCCACGCCCCGGGCCGCACCGACCCGGTGGCCTCGCTGCGCGCCGCCCACCACCTCAACCTCGGGCACGGGCTCGCCGTCCAGGCCCTGCGGGCGGCGCTGCCGGCGGACCGGCAGGTCTCGGTCTCGCTCAACCTGCACGAGGTGCGGCCGCTGACCGGCTCCGCCGAGGACCTCGACGCGGCCCGCCGCATCGACGCCGTCGGCAACCGGGTCTGGCTGGGCCCGATGCTGGAGGGCGCGTATCCCGAGGACCTGCTCGCCGACACGGCCCGTGTGACGGACTGGTCCTTCGTGCGGGACGGCGACACCGCCGCGGCGCATCAGCCGCTGGACCTGCTGGCGATCAACTACTACACGCCGACGCTCGTCTCGCACGTCCCGGAGGGTGCGGAGAAGCCGCAGGACGACGGTCACGGCAACAGCGCGTTCTCGCCGTGGCCCGGGTCGGACTCGGTGGCCTTCCACCGGGCGCCGGGCGAGCCGACGGCGATGGGCTGGGCGGTCGACCCCAGCGCGCTGTACGACCTGCTGACCCGGGTCTCGGCGGCCTACCCCGAACTCCCGCTGGTGATCAGCGAGAACGGGGCCGCGTACGAGGACGTCGTCGGCGAGGACGGCACGGTCCACGACCCGGAGCGCGCCGCCTATGTGCACGCGCACCTGGAGGCCGTGCACCGGGCGATGACCGACGGGGTGGACGTGCGCGGCTACTTCCTCTGGTCGCTGCTCGACAACTTCGAGTGGGCCTACGGCTACGCGAAGCGGTTCGGCGCGGTGCGGGTCGACTACGACACGCTGGAGCGCACCCCGAAGTCCAGCGCGCGCTGGTACGCGCGGGTGGCGCGGTCGGGTGAGCTGCTCGCGCCCGACGGGGGCTGATCCTCCGACGGGGAAGGGCCGTGCCGGTCGCCCGGCACGGCCCTTCCCCGTTCCTCAGGTGCCGAGGGTCGGTCAGATGTCGACGACCCGGTAGCCGATGACGTAGACGCCGCCGGAGCCCTCGACGGTGCGCCACTGGGTCTCGTGGCCGACCTCGCTGCCGGTGACGAGCGTGGCGCCGAGCTTGTCGTCGCCGCTGGTGGTGTCGTAGTCCCAGAGGGTCAGGGTGCGGGCCTGCTCCTTGCCGAGGATGAGGGCCGCGTTGCCGTTGCCGTCCTCCATCGACCGGACGTAACCGGTGCCCATCGTCTGGTACTTGATGCCGTTGCCGGGCCAGACCTTGACGGCGTTGCCGTTGGCGTCGGTGATCTTGAGGTAGGCCTCGTCGTGGTCGCCCTCGCTGTTCTGCTGGCAGTGCAGCTCGAACAGCTCGATCTTCACGTAGTCGATCGGCTCGGCGTGCGCGGTGCCGGCGAAGGCGCCGAGGCTGCCGAGGCCGAGCAGGGCCGTGGCGGCGATTCGGGCGGCTCGGTTCTTGCGCATGTGGTCCCCCCACACATCGGGTCACTGGTGTGTGACATGAGTTCCGGTCCGCCGTTCCCGGCGGGCCGTCGTGCCGTTTCCCCCCGGCACGACACCTACTGTGCCCGGCCGGCCGGGTCCGGTTCTACGCGCGTTCCGCTGGACGGAACGGGCCTCCGGAATCCCCCGTCGGAAGGGGTCGGAACACGAAGGGTCGGAGCACGAAGGGGGTCAGAGCACGAGGGCGGCCGACGGGGCCGGTCTTCGCTGTCCGCCCCGGGCGAGCGCGCGGGTGATCGCGGCCCCCGCCTCGGCGACGGCCTGGGCGAGCACGTCGAGCCGGCGGCCGGCCGGGACCATGCCGGCGAGCGCGGCGACGGTACGCCCGTCCGGGGTGCGGACCGGCAGCGAGGCGCAGCACACCCCCTCCATGACGTCCTCGCGGTCGAGGACCGCCCCGCCGCGGAGGGGACCGCACAGCGCCTTGCCGGCGGCGGTGTCGAGGCGGAAGGCGATGCCGTCCCGGATCGGGAGCAGCGGCTCCAGGTCCCCGGGCACCGAGCCGACCGTGATGGCCATGTCCTCGCGCATCACGGCGAGGACCACGCTCGCGCCCGTGACGCCCCGGAGCCGCTGGAGCGGCAGCCGGGCGGCGGGCACCAGGCCGGGGTGCGGCTCCCAGGCCTGGCCGAGGCGGTAGAGCTGCGGGCCGACCCGGTAGCGGTTCCCCTTGCGCTCGACCGCGCCGACGCCGACCAGCTGGTCGAGCAGCCGGTGCACGCTGCCCTTCGGCACCCCGCAGGCGAGGGCGAGCTCGGTCACGCCGGCCTCGTCGCCGCTCCGGCGCAACGCGTCGAGCAGGGCGAACGCGCCTTCGAGGACGCCCCGGCCCCGCTCCGGCACCTGCTCCCGTCCGGCCGCCCGGCCGGTCCCGGTGGTCACTCCGCTGCCTTCCGGCCCACGTCCCGTACCGGTGTTCATGAGTCTCCCCCGACCCCTCGCGCCCCAGCCGTGGTCCCCCGATGGCACGGCTCCGGGCCCGCCTCCCACCATGCCGCAGACCCGGACGAATCGACGAAGGGCTTGCGCGGCTCGTCGTGTCGCCGGGTCGGCGCCGGAAGGGGGTGGTCCGCCCGCGTAGGGTGTGCGCTCATGAGAGACGCCCATCCGTCCGCCCCCCGGTCGCGGCGCCGCAGGAACGCCGCCCTCGCCACCGGGGTGCTCGGCGTGGCCGCCGTCGCCACCGCGTTCGTGGTCGCGGCCCCGCCCTCGCAGTCCGCGTCCCGCCCGGCCGCGGCGAGCGGTGCGAAGGCCGCCGCGCCCTGGCTCCGTGCCGCGGGGGCGCCGCTGATCGTGATCGCCCACCGCGGCGCGCCGTCCGCCGCGCCCGAGAACACCCTGGTCTCGGACGAGGTGGCCCGCCGCGGCGGGGCGAAGTGGATCGAGAACGACGTCCAGCCCAGCAAGGACGGCGTGCCGTACATCCTGCACGACACCACCGTCGACCGGACGACCGACGGCACGGGCCGGGTCCGCGCCCTGACCTCCGCTCAGCTCGACGCGCTGGACGCCGGTTCCTGGTTCGCCCCCGCGTACGCCGGGGCCCGCGTCCCGACGCTCGCCGCCCAGCTGGCGGACCTGCGGGAGCGCGGCGGGAACCTCCTCCTGGAGATCAAGGGCGCGCACACCCGCGCCGAGGTCGCCCGCATCGTGCGGGACATCCGGGAGCAGGACATGGGCGACCGGGTGTTCGTGCAGAGCTTCGACATCCCGTCGCTCACGTACGCGCACGAGCTCGCGCCCGACCTGCCGCTCGGCCTGCTGCGGGTCACCCTGGACGCGGACCCCGTCGCCCTCGCCGAGCAGCTGGACCTCGCGGCGTACAACGTCTCGGACACCGCCCTCGCCGCCCGCCCCGGAGTGGTTCCCGAGCTGCACGCGGCGGGCGTGGCGGTGAACGTCTGGACGGTCGACCTCCCGGCCCGCTGGAAGGCCCTCGACGCGCTCGGCGTGGACGGGATCATCACCAACCGCCCCACGGAGCTGGGCGGTTGGGTGTCGGGCCGGTCGAGCTGAGCCGTTACGGGGTGACCTTGACGTCGTCCACGAAGGCCCGGACCATGACGGCTGCGGTGTAGACGACGGTGCCCGGCTTGATGAGGCCGCCCTCGCCGGCGTCGCCCTTCACCTGGACCGTGCGCTCGCCGAGGAAGGCGTACGTCCTGGTGTCGAAGATCCACTCGGTGCGCTGTCCGCCGACCTCGTCGAGCCGTGCGACCGCGACGCCCTTGCGGCCGGCCGCGTCGGTCGCGCTGTCGACCGTCACGACGCCGGGGATCTTCGCTGCGGCCTTGTAGAGCGCGGCCGTCAGCTCCGGGGAGGGCCAGCTCTCGACGAGCAGGTCGCCGATGGTGGTGAAGGCCTGCTGGTCCTTGCCGTTGCCCTGCCCCTCGGTCTCCTCGTAGATCTTCCGCAGCAGTGCGTCGGGGTCGGTGGGGAGTGCGGCGAGGTAGTCGTGCGAGGGCGCGCCGAGGTGCGGCTTCGGGATGTTGCCCTGCTCGTCGCGGCCTTCGAGGGTGATGCCCTCGGGGCCGGTGTTGCCGGGCTCGATCAGCCAGCCCTTGAGGCCGTCCGGGGACCGCCAGGTCTGCCGGGTGTGCAGCGGCTGGCTGACCAGGCTGCTCTTGTCGCCGACGGTCCTCACGTGCGTGTTCGCGGCCCGCGTCTCGATGTAGACGTACTGGCCGGCGCGGCCCTGCGGGGCGTCCGCCTCGGCGGCGGCCAGCGAGATCCGGTCGAGGAGCCCGGGCGCGCCGTGCGCGTCCACGGTGCCGATCGTGGTGGTGAGGGCGGGGCCGGTGGCACGGTCGTCGGTGCCGTCGGTGCCGCCGCCGGGCAGGACGACGAGGGCGCCGACGGCGAGCGCGCCGGCGAGGGCGGTCGCGGCCGGGAGGAGGATCGCCTTCCGCAGGAACGGGTTGCGCGCGGGGCGGGCGGCGGTGGCGATGCGGTCTTCGTGGATCCGGTTCATCAGGCGCTCCTTGTGGAACTGGTGGCGGCCCGGAGGAAGGTCGTGCTCCTCGATCGCCGGAAGGTCTCCGCTCTCCTGCCGGTTCGCCGTTCGGGGCTGGTTCGGTTCGGGGTTCATCGGATTCCTTCCTGCGCGGGCCGGACCGCGTTCACGCGATCACCTGTTGTCTGTCGGGGGCGGGGGGCGGGTTCCCGTTTTTCGCGGGCGAGTTCTTTCTCGGCCCCGGTACGGAGCTTGGTGCGGGCGCGGGAGAGCCGGGAGCGGACGGTGCCGACGGGCACGCCGAGGGCCTCGGCGACCTCGGTGTAGGCGAGGCCCTCCCAGAGGCAGAGCACGAGGACCTCGCGCTCGGTGCGGCGCAGCGTCCCGAGCGCGCGCAGGGTGGCCGCGATGCGGCGGCGGTCGTCGAGCCGGCCCGCGACCTCGGAGGCGTGGTCGGGCACCGAGGCCTCGGGCGGTCCGGCCGCGGCGTACGCGGCGGCGGCGGCCCGGTAGCGGCGGTTGCCCCGGCAGTGGTTGCGGGCGACGTTGGTGGCGACGCCGAGCAGCCAGGGCCGGACGGACCCCCCTTCGGGGTCCACCTTCCCCCGGAGCCGCCAGGCCTCCAGGAAGGTCGCCGCCATGACGTCCTCGGCGACCGACCAGTCGCCGGTGAGCCGGAAGGCGTGGTTGTAGACGCTCCGGGAGTAGGAGTCGAAGAGCTCGGCGAAGGCCGAGGGGTCCCCGTCCCTGATGCGTGCGCGCAGGTCGATGTTCACGTCTCTCGTCTGTCCGGCCCCGGGACCGGGTTCCCGTGACGCCGGTCACATCAGGGGGCGAGCTCCGCCAGGAGCTCGGGGTTGACGACGCGGAGGATCGTCGCGACGTCCTCGGGGTCGGCCGCCGCCCACAACACCCGCCGCGCCTCCCGGTACTTGGCGGCGAGCCGCTCCCGCTGTCCGGGCGGAAGCGATGCCGACCGGTCCGCGCGGCTGTTGTGGGCGTTGTCGGCGATCTTCACGAGCGTGGCGTCGGGGTCCTCCGTGATGCGGCGGATCTTCTCCTCGTACGCCGTGCCCGGCCGGTTGGTGACGGCGTCGACGACGGCGACGACCCGGTCGGGAATCCCCGCGGCACGGAGCCGTTCCGTCGTCCACCCGGTGTCCTCGACGACGTCGTGCAGCAGCCCCGCCATGACCAGCTGCGGGCCGAACGCCTCCAGGCCCGCGGCGACCGCGCGGACGTGCGCGACGTACGGGACGCCGATCTTGTCGGTCTGTCCGGCGTGCGCCCGGTCGGCGAGCGCGTCCACCTCGGCGAGAGTCTTCATCCCCCCATCATCGCGGGCGCGGGGCGGCGGCCCCGCGGCTCCCCCGTGCCCAACCCCGTTCCTGACACCGTGACCGACCCCGTTCCCGACCCGTGCCTGCCTCGGCGGGCGTGCAACACACTCTTCACACGGGAGCGGGAATGGCGTTCGGCGGTGCGCGGGTTGCCGGATGCATGACTCTCGGAGTAACGCTCGGTTCGACCACCGTCCAGCGCACGATCGACGACACGGTGCGGCTCGCACGGGAGGCGCGCGACGCCGGACTGCGTTCGGGGTGGTTCGGCCAGACCTTCGGCTACGACTCTCCCTCGCTGGCCGCGATCGTGGGGCGCGAGGTGCCGGGGCTCCAGGTGGGCACCTCCGCCATCCCGGTCTTCGGCCGCCATCCGCTGCTCGTCTCCAGTCAGGCGCAGACGGCCCAGGCCGCGACCGGCGGCCGCTACCACCTCGGGCTCGCCCTCGGCACCAGGCACCTGACGGAGACCGGCTTCGGCATCCCGTACGAGCGGCCCATCGGTCTGCTCAGGGAGTTCCTCACCGCCCTGCGGCCGCTCCTGGAGACGGGCAGTGCCGACTTCCACGGGGAGCTGCTCACCGCGACGACCCCGTATCCGGCGTCGGTGCCGGGGGCCCGGCCGCCGGTGCCGGTGCTCGTCGCCGCCATGGGGCCGCAGGCGCTGCGGGTCAGCGGTGAACTGGCCGACGGCATCCTGCCGTTCCTGGCGGGGCCGCGTGCGCTCGCCGAGCACATCGTGCCGGCCGTGACCGCCGCGGCCACCGCGGCCGGCCGGCCCGCGCCCCGGATCGTGGCCCTCGTCCCGGGCGTGGTCACGTCCGACGCCGAAGCCGTACGGGAGAAGGCGCACGAGGCGCTCGCGCTGTACGAGGGGATTCCGTCGTACCGGCGGGCGATCGAGCTCTCCGGTGCCTCGCGGGCCGCCGGGCTCGCCGTGATCGGTGACGAGGAGACCGTCGCCGAGGAGGTGCGGCGCTACCGCGAGGCGGGGGCGACGGAGGTGGTGTTCACCGCGACGGAGCTGAACGGCGAGGAGGACCGGCGCCGCACCTGGAAGCTGCTCGGCGAGCTGGCGCGGGGCTGAGCTCAGCGCTTCGCGGCCGGGACCGGTTCCGGCTCGCCCTCGCCCTCGCCCTCGGTGTCGAGGTGCGGGAGGATCCGGTCCAGCCAGCCCGGGATCCACCAGGCGTGCTTGCCGAGGAGGGTCATGACGGCGGGGACGAGGAGGAGGCGGACCACGGTGGCGTCGATGAGGACGCTGGCCGCGAGGCCGAGGCCGAGCATCTTGACGACGATGTTGTCGGAGACGACGAAGGCCGCGAAGACGCTGACCATGATGAGCGCGGCGCAGGTGATGACCCTGGCGGTGATCTCCAGGGCGTGGGCCACCGAGGCCTCGGGGTCCCCGGTGCGCAGCCAGGCCTCGCGGACGCGGGAGAGCAGGAAGATCTCGTAGTCCATGCTCAGTCCGAAGACGATGGCGAACATCATCATGGGGACGTAGCTCTCGATGGGCACCTTGCCGGAGACGCCGAGCGCGGGTCCGCCCCAGCCCCATTGGAAGACGGCCACGACCACGCCGTACGAGGCGGCGATGGAGAGCACGTTGAGCACGGCCGCCTTGACCGCGACCAGGAGGCCGCGGAAGACGATGAGGATGACGAAGAAGGCGAGGGCCACGACGACGGCGATGATCAGCGGCAGGCGGCTGGAGACGATGTCGAGGAAGTCGACCTGGGCGGCCGTGGTGCCGGTGACGTAGGTCTTCGCGTCGGTGCCGGCGACGGCCTGGGGCAGCACGTCGTCGACGAGGTGGTCGGTCAGCTGGGTGGTCTTCTCGTCCTGCGGGGAGGCGACGGAGTAGGCGGTGCCGATGAGCACGTCGCCGTCCGGGGTGGTCTGCAGCGGGGTGATGGAGGCGGCGTCCGGGACGCCGGTCAGCGCCGTCTGGAGCTTGGAGGCGAGGGCCGCCCGGTCGGCGGACGGCACCGCCGTCTGGTCGACGACGACGGTCAGCGGCCCGTTCGCGCCCGGTCCGAAGGCCGTGGAGATGAGGTCGTACGCCCTCCGGTCGGTGAACGACTTCGGGTCGGCGCCGTCGCCGATGTGGCCGAGCTGGATGAACAGCAGGGGGAAGGCCAGGATCAGGAGGGTGATGACGCCGCCGGTGAGGAACCACCAGGGGCGCTTCTGCACGCGCTGCGCGTACCGGTGCCAGGTGCCGTGCGCGGGAGCGCCGGGCTCGGCGTCGGTCTCCGCGACGGGCTTGCGCACGTGGTAGCGGTCGATGCGCTTGCCGACGAGTCCGAGCATGGCGGGGACGAGGGTGAGGGCGGCGATGACCGCGGTGACGACCGTGAAGGCGGCCGCGAGGCCGAGTTTGCCGATGAAGGTGACGCCGGAGACCCACAGGCCGGACAGGGCGATGACGACGGTGCAGCCGGACACCAGGACGGCGCGGCCGCTGGTGGTGGTGGCCAGGCCGGCGGAGTCGGCAGGATCGTGGCCGTTCATGAGGTTCTGGCGGTGGCGGGTGATGAGGAACAGCGCGTAGTCGATGCCGACGCCGAGGCCGATCATGGTGGCCAGGGTGGGTGAGACGGTGCCGAAGGTGAAGGCGGCGGCGGCGAGGCCGAGCAGGGCGAGCCCGCAGATCGCGCCGAGGAGCGCGGTGACCAGGGGCATGACCGCGCCGATGACGCTGCCGAAGCCGATGAGGAGGACGACGATCGCGACGGCGAAGCCGATCGCCTCGCTGGTGCGGTCGTCGGCCGTGGGGCGGGCGAGTTCGCCGAGCGGGCCGCCGTACTCGACGGTGATGCCGGCGTCCCTGAGCGGCTGCACGGCGGCGTCGACGCCGTTCAGGTACTCGGTCCCGAGGGTGGAGGGCGTCACGCTGAAGCGCATGGTGATGTAGGCGGTCTTGCCGTCGGTGGAGAGCGGGCCGGTGTTGGGGGTCCCGCTCGGGGGTGCGGGCGGCGTGGTGCCCGGCGGCGGCAGCGGGTTCTGGACGCTGAGGACGTCGGGGAGCTTCGCCAGGGCGGCGACGGCGGAGTTGACGGTCGACGCCTCGTCGGTGAGCGGGCCCGACGGCCGGTTCAGGACGACCTGGGCGCCGTATCCGCCGGCGGCCGGGTCGTGTGCCTGGAGGACGTCGAGTCCTTCGGCCGACTGCACTCCGGGGAGCGCGAAGTTGTCGGAGAACTGTCCGCCGACGGCCCGGTCGGTGATCTGGAGGCCTACGACGGCCGCCAGCCACAGGGCGATGACGACGAGGAAATGACGGGCGCACCAGTGTCCGGTTCGGTAGAGGACACCTTTGGACGGTGCGGGCCGGCCCGTGGCCGGACTTCCTGCGTTCATGGCGTGGCCGTGTTCGTAGAGGAGATCCCCGAGCCGATCCGGTACCTACGTCGTGCGCGCTTACTCCGTCCATTGTTCGCCTGCCGCGACGCTCCGGCATCTCGGCCGCAGCGGGGGCCGGGCGCCGCGGCCCGACCGGGTCAGGTCAGCAGGTGGTCGGTGTGGGAGGAGCGGCGGGCGGCGGCGAGGAGGGCGTGGATGCGGGGCCCGGCCTGGTCGATGTCGGTGACGGGCGTGGGGAACGGCAGCCGGACGTCCTGGTGTCCGGGGCGGTGTTCGAGGCGCAGGGTGATGCCGTACCGGTCGAGGGCGAGGGGCAGTGCGCGGACCAGGTCCCGTTCCGGGCGCGGCCGGACCAGGCGCAGGAGCAGGGGGACGAGGGCGGCGTGGCCGTCGACGAGGTGGGTGAGCATGGCGGCCTCGCAGCCGGCCATGGGGTCGGGTTCGACGGCCTCGAGTTCGTCGAGTCCGACGAAGGTGCGTCCGTCGGCGTCCTCGAGGAGGGCCTGGCAGAACTCCATGCAGGTGCTCGTGGTGGTGTCGGAGGTGTACGGCGCGGACAGCACTCCCGTCAGGGTGACGCGGGCGCGCAGGCGTTGGCGTACGGGGGTGGGGGCGATGTCGGTGAACTCCAGGCGGACGGGGATGCGCGCGGTGCGTCCGGCGGGGCAGTCCTCCGAGGGGTCGTGGAGGTGGATGCGGCCCATCGGTCCCGTGCCGTCCAGGAGGTGCACCTCCTGGTGGAGTCCGTCGGTCACGACGTTCATCGAGTGGGCGGCGGAGAGGATCGACCGGACGCGTTCGGCGGGGCTCGGTCGGCCGGTGCGGGTACTGAAGGGACGCATGGGTTCTCCCGGGACGGGTGACGGCGACACCTTGGCTCGCCACTTAGGTAAGCCTAACCTAACCCATGATCGGGAAGAGAAGAAGGTCACAGTCGTACGCCCTCCTGCTCCTTTGTCGATCTCCCCTAGCATCCGAGCATGACGGTCCTGCCTGACGACGGCCTCTCTTTGGCGTCCGAATTCCCTGACGCGCCACACGAACAGTGGCAAAACCTTGTGGCGGGTGTCCTGCGCAAGTCCGGTAAGGAGGTCTCCGGCGCCGCCGCCGAGGACGCCCTGTCCACCCTCCTCGAGGACGGGATCGACACCCGGCCGCTGTACACCGCGCAGGACACCGCACCCGACGCCGGACTCCCCGGCTTCGCCCCCTTCGTCCGCGGCGACCGCGCCGAGGGCAACACCGGCGGCGGCTGGGACGTACGCCAGCGCCACACGGCCCCCGACGCCGACGCGGTCCTCTCCGACCTGGAGAACGGCGTCACCTCCCTCTGGCTGGGCGTCGGCGGATCCGGCATCCCGGTCTCCTCCCTCCCCGCCGTCCTCGAAGGCGTCTACCTCGACCTGGCGCCCGTCGTCCTCGACGCGGGCGACGAGACGCCCGCCGCCGCCGACCGGCTCCTGCGGCTGTACGAGGAGCGGGGCGTCGCCGCGGAGGCGGCGCGGGGCAACCTCGGCGCGGACCCCCTGGGCTTCGAGGCCCGGACCGGCCGCCCGGCGTACGACCTCGCGTCCGTCGCCGGCCTCGCCCGCCGCTGCACCGACACCCACCCGGGCCTGCGGACGCTGACCGTGGACGCGCTGCCGTACCACGAGGCCGGCGGCTCGGCCGCGCAGGAACTGGGCTGCTCGCTCGCGACCGGCGTCGCCTACCTGCGCGGTCTCACCGACGCCGGACTGAGCGTCACCGAGGCCTGCGCCCAGCTGGAGTTCCGCTACGCGGCCACTGCCGACCAGTTCCTCACCATCGCCAAGCTGCGCGCCGCGCGCCGCCTCTGGGCCCGGGTGGCCGAGGCCTGCGGCGCCCCGCAGGCAGGGGCCCAGCTCCAGCACGCCGTCACCTCGCCGGTGATGATGACCCGCCGCGACCCGTGGGTGAACATGCTCCGCACCACGGTGGCCACCCTCGCCGCCGGAGTGGGCGGCGCCTCCAGCGTCACGGTCCTCCCCTTCGACGAGGCGCTCGGCCTGCCGGACGCGTTCGCCCGCCGCATCGCCCGCAACACCTCCACCGTCCTCATCGAGGAATCCCACCTCGCCCGGGTGATCGACCCCGCCGGCGGCTCCTGGTACGTCGAGCGACTCACCGACGAACTCGCCCACGCGGCCTGGGAGTTCTTCCGGACCATCGAGCGGGACGGCGGCCAGGCGGCGGCGCTGCGCTCCGGCGCGATCGGCGACCGGCTCGCCGAGACCTGGTCCGCCCGCAGCGCCAAGCTGGCCACCCGCCGCGAGCCGATCACCGGCGTCAGCGAGTTCCCGCACCTCGACGAGAAGCCCGTCGACCGCACCCCCGCGCCCGAGCAGCCGTCCGGCGGCCTGCCCCGGGTCCGGCGCGACGAGGCGTTCGAGGCGCTGCGCGCCCGCTCCGACGCCCACCTGGCGGCGACCGGCGCCCGGCCCCGCGTCTATCTGGCCGCGCTCGGCCCGGCGGCCGCCCACTCGGCCCGCCTCGCCTTCGCCGACAACCTGTTCCGGACGGGCGGCATCGAGCCCGTCACCGAGGGCACCTTCGAGGAGAGCGGCGCCGCCGAGGCGTGCCTCTGCTCCAGCGACGCGCTGTACGCGGAGCAGGCGGAGGCGACGGCCGCGGAGCTGCGCGCGGCGGGAGCCGCGCACGTGTTCCTCGCCGGCCGCCCCGCGCAGTACGCCGGTGTCGACGCGTACGCCTTCGCCGGCTGCGACGCCGTCGCCCTGCTCTCCACCACCCTTGACCGCATGGGAGTGTCCTGATGTCCATCCCCGATTTCTCCGGGATCGAGCTGGGGGCACAGGCCGCCGACGGCGGCCCCGACGCGTGGCGCACCGCCGTCGAGAAGGCGGCGGGCGGTGACGACCTGCTCTGGGAGACCCCGGAGGGCATCACGGTCAAGCCGCTCTACACCGGGCAGGACCTGGAAGGCCTGGACTTCCTCGACACGCGCCCGGGCATGGCCCCGTACCTGCGCGGCCCGTACCCGACGATGTACGTCAACCAGCCCTGGACGATCCGTCAGTACGCCGGCTTCTCCACGGCCGAGGAGTCGAACGCCTTCTACCGGCGCAACCTCGCCGCCGGCCAGAAGGGCCTGTCGGTCGCCTTCGACCTGCCGACCCACCGCGGCTACGACAGCGACCACCCGCGCGTCACCGGCGACGTCGGCATGGCGGGCGTCGCCATCGACTCGATCTACGACATGCGGCAGCTGTTCGACGGCATCCCGCTGGACAAGATGACCGTGTCGATGACGATGAACGGCGCCGTGCTGCCGGTCCTCGCGCTGTACATCGTGGCCGCCGAGGAGCAGGGCGTACCGCCCGAGAAGCTGGCCGGGACCATCCAGAACGACATCCTCAAGGAGTTCATGGTCCGCAACACGTACATCTACCCGCCCGGGCCGTCGATGCGGATCATCTCCGACATCTTCGCGTACACCTCGCAGCGGATGCCGCGCTACAACTCGATCTCCATCTCCGGCTACCACATCCAGGAGGCGGGCGCGACGGCCGACCTGGAGCTGGCGTACACGCTCGCCGACGGCGTCGAGTACATCCGCGCGGGCCGCGAGGCCGGTCTCGACGTGGACGCGTTCGCGCCGCGCCTGTCGTTCTTCTGGGCGATCGGCATGAACTTCTTCATGGAGGTCGCCAAGCTGCGCGCGGCGCGGCTGCTCTGGGCCAAGCTGGTCAAGGAGTTCGACCCGAAGAACGCCAAGTCGCTCTCCCTGCGGACCCACTCGCAGACCTCCGGCTGGTCGCTGACCGCCCAGGACGTGTTCAACAACGTCACCCGGACGTGCGTGGAGGCGATGGCGGCGACCCAGGGCCACACCCAGTCGCTGCACACCAACGCCCTGGACGAGGCGCTCGCGCTGCCGACCGACTTCTCGGCGCGCATCGCCCGCAACACCCAGCTCCTCATCCAGCAGGAGTCGGGCACCTGCCGGACCATCGACCCGTGGGGCGGCAGCGCGTACGTCGAGAAGCTCACCCACGACCTCGCCCGCCGCGCCTGGAAGCACATCCAGGAGGTCGAGCAGGCCGGCGGCATGGCCAAGGCCATCGACGCCGGCATCCCGAAGCTCCGCGTCGAGGAGGCGGCGGCCCGCACCCAGGCCCGCATCGACTCCGGACGCCAGCCGGTGATCGGTGTCAACAAGTACCGGGTGGAGACCGACGAGCAGATCGACGTGCTCAAGGTCGACAACTCCTCGGTGCGCGCCCAGCAGATCGCCAAGCTGCGCCGGCTGCGCGAGGAGCGGGACGAGACCGCGTGCCAGGACGCGCTCGCCGCGCTCACCCGGGCCGCCGGCGGCGAGGGCAACCTCCTGGAGCTCGCGGTGAACGCCGCCCGCGCGATGGCCACGGTCGGCGAGATCTCGGACGCCCTGGAGAAGGTGTACGGACGCCACGCGGGCCAGATCCGTACGATCTCCGGTGTGTACCGCAACGAAGCCGGCGAGTCCCCGTCCGTGGAGCGCACCCGGGCCCTGGTGGACGCCTTCGGCGAGGAGGAGGGGCGCCGCCCGCGCATCCTCGTCGCCAAGATGGGCCAGGACGGCCACGACCGCGGCCAGAAGGTCATCGCCACCGCCTTCGCCGACCTGGGCTTCGACGTGGACGTCGGCCCGCTGTTCCAGACCCCTGCCGAGGTGGCCCGCCAGGCCGTCGAGGCGGACGTGCACATCGTCGGGGTCTCGTCGCTGGCCGCCGGACACCTCACCCTCGTGCCGGCGCTCCGCGAGGAGCTGGCGGCGGAGGGCCGCGAGGACATCATGATCGTGGTCGGCGGGGTGATCCCGCCGCAGGACGTCCCGACGCTCCTGGAGATGGGCGCGGCCGCGGTCTTCCCGCCGGGGACGGTGATCCCGGACGCGGCCCACGACCTGGTCACCCGGCTCGGGGCCGACCTCGGGCACGCTCGGTGATCGGTCTCGACACGTACGTGGAGGGTGTACTCGGCGGGAAGCGGGCGCTCGTCGCCCGCGCGATCACCCTCGTCGAGTCCACCCGCCCGCAGCACCGGGCCCTCGCGCAGGAGCTGCTCACCACGCTGCTGCCGCACGCCGGGAAGGCCGTGCGGATCGGGATCAGCGGGGTGCCCGGGGTCGGCAAGTCGACCTTCATCGACGCGTTCGGCACGATGCTGACCGGGCTCGGCCACCGGGTGGCGGTCCTCGCGGTGGATCCGTCGTCGACCCGTACGGGCGGCTCCATCCTGGGTGACAAGACCCGGATGGAGCGGCTGGCCGTCGACCCGGCGGCCTTCGTGCGCCCCTCCCCCAGCGCCGGCACGCTCGGCGGGGTCGCGAAGGCGACCCGCGAGTCGATGGTGGTGATGGAGGCCGCGGGCTACGACGTGGTGCTGGTGGAGACGGTGGGCGTCGGCCAGTCGGAGACCGCGGTCGCGAACATGGTCGACTCGTTCCTGCTGCTGACCCTGGCCCGCACCGGCGACCAGCTCCAGGGCATCAAGAAGGGCGTCCTCGAGCTGGCCGACGTGGTCGCCGTCAACAAGGCGGACGGCCCGCACGAGCGCGACGCCCGCTCGGCGGCGCGGGAGCTCGCGGGCGCGCTCCGGCTGATGCACGGCGCCGACGCGTTCTGGGCGCCGCCGGTCCTCAGCTGCAGCGCGCGCGAGTCGGCGGGTCTGGACGAGGTGTGGGACCGGCTCAGGCAGCACCGCGCGCTGCTGGACTCGACCGGTCGTCTCACGGCGAAGCGGCACGACCAGCAGGTCGACTGGACGTGGACGATGGTCCGCGACGAGCTGCTCCGCCGCCTCCACACGGACCCGTCGGTGCAGGAGCTGGCGCCCGGCCTGGAGCGCCGGGTCAGGGACGGCGAGCTGACGGCGACGCTGGCCGCCGAGCGGATCCTGGCGGCCTTCGGGGAACGCCGGGACTGACCGGGCCGCACGGACTGGACGTCTGAGGGGGAACCTCCCGCTCAGGCGTCCTTTTCCATGCCCGGGCGCAGGCGCGCCAGGAGGGCGTACAGCGTGGCGCTGTCCTCGGCGCCGAGCGTGTCGAGGGCGCCGTGGGTGGCCTGCATCTCCTCGCGGACGCGCCGGATGACGTCGCGGCCCTCGTCCGTGGCCACCACGTTCTTGACCCGGCGGTCGGTGGGGTCGGGTTCGCGGCGCACCAGGCCGCGGCCCTCCAGGCGGTCGACGATCCCGGTGACGTTGGACGCGTCGCAGACCAGCAGGGTGGCGAGGGCGCGCATCGGCAGCGGGCCGCCCAGCTGGGCGAGGACCTTGGCCTGCGTGGACGTGAGGCCGTGGTGGGACGCCGCCGTGGCGAAGTCGCGCCACTGGGCCGTGCCGATGGCGGCGAGGAGCTCAAGCAGCTGGAGCTTGGTGGGCGTCTCGGGGGTGGTCGCGCTCATGGTTCGAGCGTACTCACGATGCTTGACATTATCAATTGTTTACTTGACCTCCTCAACTATCGAGGTCTACCTTCGTCGAATTACTTGATGACATCAACGGTCTACGTCCTGAAGCACCGAGAAGGCCCCCACTCATGAGCAACGTGACTCCCCCGCCCGCCGGAGAGCAGCGGCGCGAGACGCTCGTCGTCTTCGCGCTCAGCCTCGCCGCCATGGTCGTGTCGATGATGCAGACCCTGCCGGTCCCGATCCTCGGCCTCATCCGCGCCGACCTCGGCACCACGACCGCCGGCGTGAGCTGGGTGACCACCGCCACCCTGCTCTCCGCCGCCGTCTTCACCCCGCTGCTCGGCCGCTTCGGCGACCAGCACGGCAAGAAGCCCACCCTCGTCGCCGTCCTCGGCGTCATGGTCGCCGGCTCCGTCGTCGCGGCCCTCGCGACCTCGCTCCCGCTGCTGATCCTGGGCCGCGTCCTCCAGGGCGCCGCCACCGCGATCTTCCCGCTCGCCCTGTCCGTGCTGCGCGAGGAGGTCCGCCCGCAGAAGCTGCCCGGCGCGATGTCCCTCGTCAGCGGCACCCTCGCCTTCGGCAGCGGCCTCGCCCTCGTCGCGACCGGCCTGCTGACCTCCGGTTCCGACGCCGACTACCGCAGCGCCTTCTGGATGGCGACGGCCTTCGCCGTGCTCGCCCTCGTCGCGGTCGTCGCGCTCGTCCCCGCGACCCGCCACAAGACCGGCGGCCGCACCGACTTCCTCGGCGCGCTGACCCTCGGCGCCACCCTGCTCCTGCTCCTGCTGCCCATCTCCCAGGGCCACGAGTGGGGCTGGACCTCCGGCCGCACCCTCGGCAGCTTCGCCGGCGCCGCCGTCATGACCGCCGTCTGGGTGTTCACCGAGCTCAAGGTCCGCGAGCCCCTCGTCGACATGCGGATGTTCGTCCACCGGCCGGTCCTCATGGCCAACCTGGCCGGCGTCCTCGTCGGCTTCGGCATGTTCGCGAACTTCCTCGGCGTCTCCTACCTCGTCCAGATGCCCGAGGCCCTCACCGGCTACGGCTTCGACGCGTCCATCCTGCGCGCCTCCGTCGAGTTCCTGCTGCCGGGCGCGATCGTCTCCCTGCTCGCCTCGCCGATCGGCGGCCAGCTGGTCCGCCACCGCGGTCCGCGCACGGCACTGGGCCTGGCCGCCGGCCTCGGCGCCCTCGGCTTCGCCTGGCTCGCCCTCGACCACGGCCACATCGCCTCGGTGATCGGCGCCGGCGTGGTCGTCGGCGCGGCCGTCAGCTTCGGCTACGCGGCCATGCCCGCCGTCATCATGGCGAGCGTCCCGCACCACCAGAGCGGCATCGCCAACGGCATCAACTCCATCTCCCGCTCGACCGGCAGCGCGATCGGCAGCGCCGTCGTCACCACGATCCTGGCCTCGCAGACCCTGGAGCACCTGCCCGCCGGCGTCCCGGCCCTGCCCGCCGAGTCCGGCTTCACCCTCACCTTCTGGATCGGGGCCGCGGCCTTCGCGCTGGTCGCCGTCATCGCCCGGGTCGGCCTGCGGGGCGGCCACGCCCCTCGTACGGCTCCGGTGAGCACGCCCGCCCCCGCCCCGGAGAAGGCGGAGGCGGAGCCGACGGCGGTCTGACCCCGCGGCGAAGGGCCGGGTC
>NZ_JBHJQI010000157.1:0-19940 GCF_042262805.1 Streptomyces sp. NPDC056361 | reverse complement strand
GGCCCCCCCACGTCCCCCCCCCCCCGGCGCCCCCCACCCCGCGGCTGCCGGTCAGGCGCCGACGTACTGGGCGAGGTGTCGGCCGGTGAGGGTGGAGCGGTGGGCGACGAGGGGGGCGGGCGGGCCCTGGTAGACGATGCGGCCGCCGTCGTGGCCGGCGCCGGGGCCGAGGTCGATGATCCAGTCTGCGTGGGCCATGACCGCCGGATGGTGCTCGACGACGACGACGGACTTGCCGGAGTCGACGAGGCGGTCGAGCAGGCCGAGGAGCTGCTCCACGTCGGCGAGGTGGAGGCCGGTGGTCGGCTCGTCGAGGACGTAGACGCCGCCCTTCTCCGCCATGTGCGTGGCCAGCTTGAGCCGTTGCCGTTCGCCGCCGGACAGCGTCGTCAGCGGCTGGCCGAGGGAGACGTAGCCGAGCCCGACGTCGGAGAGCCGCTCCAGGACGCGCTGCGCGGCCGGGGTGCGGGCCTCGCCGGCGCCGAAGAACTCCTCGGCCTCGGCGACGGGCATCGCGAGGACCTCGCTGATGTCGCGGCCGCCCAGACGGTACCCGAGCACGGAGGCCTGGAACCGCTTGCCCTCGCAGTCCTCGCAGGTGGTGGCGACGCCCGCCATCATCGCCAGGTCGGTGTAGATGACGCCGGCACCGTTGCAGGTGGGGCAGGCGCCCTCGGAGTTGGCGCTGAACAGGGCCGGCTTCACGCCGTTGGCCTTGGCGAACGCCTTGCGGATCGGGTCGAGCAGACCCGTGTACGTCGCCGGGTTGCTGCGGCGCGAGCCGCGGATCGCGCCCTGGTCGACCGACACGACGTCCTCGCCGGCCGGGATCGACCCGTGCACGAGCGAGCTCTTGCCGGAGCCGGCGACGCCGGTGACCACGCAGAGCACGCCGAGCGGGATGTCGACGTCGACCTTCCGCAGGTTGTGCGCGGTCGCGCCCCGGATCTCCAGGGCGCCGGCCGGCTCCCGCACGGTGTCCTTGAGGGAGGCGCGGTCGCCGAAGTGGCGGCCGGTGACCGTGTCGCCGGCCCGCAGTCCCTCGACGGTGCCCTCGAAGCAGACGGAGCCGCCCGCGGTGCCGGCGCCCGGGCCGAGGTCGACGACGTGGTCGGCGATGGCGATGGTCTGCGGCTTGTGCTCCACGACGAGCACCGTGTTGCCCTTGTCCCGCAGGCGCAGGAGCAGGTCGTTCATGCGGTTGATGTCGTGGGGGTGCAGGCCGGTGGTGGGCTCGTCGAAGACGTAGGTGACGTCGGTGAGCGAGGAGCCGAGGTGGCGGATCATCTTGACGCGCTGCGCCTCGCCGCCCGACAGCGTGCCCGACGACCGGTCGAGGGAGAGGTAGCCGAGGCCGATCTCGACGAACGAGTCGAGGGTCTCCCGGAGCGCGGTGAGCAGCGGTGCCACCGAAGGCTCGTCGAGGCCGCGGACCCATTCGGCGAGGTCGCTGATCTGCATCGCGCAGACGTCGGCGATGCTCTTCCGCTTGATCTTCGACGACCTGGCGCCCTCGGCGAGGCGGGTGCCGCCGCACTCGGGGCAGGCGGCGAAGGTGACGGCACGCTCGACGAACGCCCTGATGTGCGGCTGCATCCCCTCCTTGTCCTTGGCCAGGAAGGACTTCTGGATCCGCGGGATCAGCCCCTCGTAGGTCATGTTGATGCCCGCGATCTTCATCCTGACCGGCTCGTGGTGCAGGAAGTCGTGGAGTTCCCGCTTGGTGTACCTGCGGATCGGCTTGTCCGGGTCGACGAGGCCCGACTCGCTGTAGAGCCGGTGGTTCCAGCCGCCCGGGGCGTAGCCGGGGATGGTGAGCGCGCCGTCGGCGAGCGACGCGGAGTCGTCGTAGAGCTGCGTGAGGTCGATGTCGGAGACGGTGCCGCGGCCCTCGCAGCGCGGGCACATGCCGCCGGTGCGGCTGAACGTCGCCTTGACGGTCTTCTTGTCGCCGCGTTCGACGGTGATCGCGCCGCTGGCCCGGACCGAGGGGACGTTGAAGGCGTACGCGCTCGGCGGGCCGATGTGCGGCTTCCCGAGGCGGCTGAAGAGGATGCGGAGCATCGCGTTGGCGTCGGTGGCCGTGCCGACCGTGGAGCGGGGGTCGGCGCCGAGCCGCTGCTGGTCGACGATGATCGCGGTGGTCAGCCCTTCGAGGACGTCGACCTCGGGACGCGCGAGCGTGGGCATGAACCCCTGGACGAACGCGCTGTACGTCTCGTTGATCAGCCGCTGCGACTCGGCCGCGATCGTGTCGAACACGAGGGAGCTCTTGCCCGAGCCGGAGACGCCGGTGAAGACGGTGAGCCGGCGCTTCGGGATCTCGATGCTGACGTCCTTGAGGTTGTTCACCCGCGCCCCGTGCACCCGGATCAGGTTCTGCCGGTCGGCGGCGTGCGGCGCGCCCGCGTCCCGGACGGCCTTCGCTGCGGCGGACTTGGCGGCGCCGGCCTTCGCGGACGCGGACTTCGCGGTCGCGGACGCGGATTTCGCCGCGCCCGTCCTCGCGGTGGCGGTCTTGGCCGCGGCAATCTTGGCCGTGGCGGACTTGGTGGCGGACTTCGCAGTGCCGGTCCTCGCCGCGCCCGTCCTCGCGGTGGCGGACTTCGCCGTAGCGGTCTTCGCGGTGGCCGCCCCGGCGGAACCCGCCCTCGGAGTTCCCGTCCGCACGGCGTCCGTCCTGCGGGCCTTGGTCATCGTGTCTCCATCCGCCGGGCAGGCCGATACGTGCGCCGGCGCGGCCCGCCGCACCCGGCACCGGACGGCGCGCGGCGCACCCCGCCACGCTAACCGCGGCCCGGGGGCCGCGCTTGTCGACGCCGGGCCGGGCCGGGCGGTTCAGCCGCTGTGCCAGGGGTACCGGGGCGCGGTGGACCGCGGTGCGGTGGGCCGCGGCGTGGTGGGCCGCGGTGCGGTGGGCCGGAACCCGGTGACGTAGCGCTCGGCCGCGTGCACGGCCTCATGGGCGGTGCGCTCTCCCATCAGGACGCACAGGGTGTACACCGTGTCCTCGAAGCGGCGGCGCGCCGACGGGTCGCACGGGCTGGCCAGCACGGTCCGCTCCTGGGTGCGGTAGTGCCGGAGCAGCCGGTCGACCGTGTTCCTGTCGGGCAGCAGCATGGCGTTCTCCTGTCTCCTGCGTCGCTCCATAGTCCCGGCCGTCGGCCGCCCCCGCGACCGACATGGGCACGCTGAGTGACGGGGCCGGTCGGGCGGGCGCTCCGGGTGCGCTCGCGCCGCCCATGGCGGAGGGTCGAGGACATGAACCCGAGCACGATGCAGCGGGTGGTCGTCACCGGCGCCACCGGCAATGTGGGGACGAGTCTCGTACGGATCCTGGCGGCCGAACCGCGGGTCGGATCGGTCCTCGGGCTCGCCCGGCGCCGGCCGGGCCTGGAGCTGCCGGGCGTGGAGTGGGCCGAGGTGGACCTGTCGCGGGACGGGGACGAGCCCCGCCTCGCGCAGTACGTGGCGGACGCGGACGCGGTGGTCCACCTCGCCTGGCGGTTCGGGCCGACGCACGATCCGGTGGAGACCTGGCGGACCAATGTGATCGGCGCGGTGCGGGTGTTCGACGCGGTCGCCGCGGCGCGGGTGCCGGTGCTCGTGCACGCCTCCTCGGTGGGCGCGTACTCCCCCGGTCCGGCGGGCGGCGCCCCGGTGTCCGAGGCGTGGCCGACGCACGGCTGGCCCGGCGCCGCGTACACCCGGGAGAAGGCCTATCTGGAGCGGGTCCTCGACACCTTCGAGCGCGATCACCCGCAGATCCGGGTGGTGCGGATGCGCCCGGCGTTCCTCTTCAAGGAGGAGTCGGCCAGCGGGCAGCGGCGGATCTTCGCCGGGCGGTTCTTCCCCGGTCAGCTGATGCGGCCCGATCTGCTGCCGCTGGTACCGGAGTTCGACGGGCTGCGGTTCCAGGTCCTGCACACGGACGACGCCGCGGACGCCTATCGCAGGGCGCTCCTGCGGGACGTCCGCGGCGCGTTCAACCTCGCCGCCGAGCCGGTGCTCGACGCGGCGGCGCTGGGCCGGCTGCTGCACGCGCGGCCCGTGAAGGTGCCCGCAGGAGCCGTGCGCGGCGCCCTGTCGGCGGCCTGGCGGATGCGCCTCGTCCCGGCCTCCCCCGGGCTGTTCGAGGCGCTCAGGCAGCTCCCGCTGCTCGCCACCGAGCGGGCGCGTCGGGAGCTGGACTGGGAGCCGTCGGCGACCGCCGAGGAGGCCCTGGCGGCGTTCCTGCGCGGTGTCAGGTCGGGCGCGGGCGACGACACGGCGCCGCTGGCGGGTCACCGGATCGGCTGATCCGGCGCGGCGGGGACCGTCAGTGGGGACCCGCCGATGGATCCCTCGTGGCGGGGGCCGTCAGGGGGACCCGCCGATGGATCCCTCGTGGCGGGGGCCGTCAGGGGGATCCACCGACGGATCCGCTGTGGCGGGACCGTCAGCGGGGACCCGTCGGCCAGTCGACGATCCTGATGCCCGCGCCGGCGGCCTCGCGGCCCCGGCAGTGGGCGTGGTGGCGGCGGAGGACGGCGTCGACGTCGAGGCAGCGGGCGAACTCCGGCCGGGCGGCGAGACGCTGGGCATAGGCCCACAGGGCCGGGTGGCCCGCGACGCGGTCCATGGCGGCGGCGTCCAGGTGCCAGCGGTGGACGGTGTCGAGCTGGACGAGGGTGACCCAGACGTGCACGTCGGCGGCGGTCGGCGCGTCGCCGAGCACGTACGGCGAGCGGGCGAGCCGACGTTCGAGGCGGCCGAGCGCGGCGAAGAGGACGGTCAGCGGGTCGCGGTGGGCGGCCGCCCCGTCGATGCCGAGTTCGCCGGCCCGCTGGGCGGCCCGGTTGACGCTCCGTTCGCACAGGTCGGAGAGGGCGTCGATCTCGCGGCGCCGCTCGCCGGGCAGCAGGTCGGGGCCCTCGCCGCGGAAGCGGAGGGCGAGGTCGCGGAGGATGTCGGGGACGTGGGTGCTGACGATCCGTCCGGTCCAGCCGTCGCTCAGGACGGGGGCGGCGGCCGGGCCGTCGTAGAGGTGGGCGCTGGCCTCGTACAGCGGGCGGAGGGCGGCGTATCCGCCGTCGGGCGTGTCGGGGGTCTCGGGCAGTACGGCGAGCGGGAGCGTGTCGTCGAGTCCGAGCAGGGCGTGGGTCACGGCGATCCTCAGACAGCCGGGGTCCGAGGGTGCCACATGGAGGCGGTAGCGGTGCGGGACGGCGTAGTGGCCGCTGGCCGCGTCGCGGCCGATCCGGCCGCGGAAGGCGGGCACGGCGGAGGCGGGCAGGAGCGAGGACGGGACGACGGACATGCTTCTCCCTTGAGGGTGCTCGGTGCCGGGTCCGGGCGGTGCTCCGAGGCGCCGGTCGCCGGGCACGGCGAACGGCACCTGCGCGGTGACCGGAGGCGACAGAGGTACGGGAAGGGGCGCGGGGAGGAGGTGCGGGCGGACCGCGACGCGTCGCCGTACCGGGCGGAAGCCCGAGTACGTCCGGTACGCGGACTTCCACCCGGCACGCCGAGAGCACGCACCGGACGCCGCGGGGCCGCCCTTCGGGCGACGACGGGAAGGTGACGACAGGCCCTAGGCGGCGCTGCAGACCCGCAGCAGATCGATGTGGCGACGGGACGTGAGGGGCAGGGAGCGCGGGAGGGGCGCGGCCTGTGACGTGTCCCGCCGACCGCTGCGTCCCATGGTTCCCTACCCGTTCGCTCGGTTTTCCCGTCCACGAGTGTCCGACCGCCCACCGGCGGCGTCAAGGGTGCGGTACGGCCCGAGTGCCGGGCCGGGGACCCGATCGGCCGACGCCGGCCTCGCCGCCGCCGTACGCGGTTCCGGTCGGCCGGAGTTCGCGTGCCGCCGTGCCGCCCGCAGCGCGTCGGCCGGGTGTGCGGGCGTCCGCTCGCGGCCGTACGGAATAATGCGCGCATGCGCATTTCAGCCAGGGCCGACTACGCGGTGCGGGCAGCCCTCCAGCTCGCCGCCTCCCAGGATTCGGGGCCGCTGAAGGCCGAGGCCATCGCCGAGGGCCAGGGCATCTCGCACAAGTTCCTGGAGGGGATCCTCGGCGACATGCGCAAGGGCGGTCTCGTGCAGAGCCAGCGCGGCGGGAACGGCGGGTACTGGCTCGCCAGGCCGGCGGAGACGATCTCGGTCGCGGACGTCATCCGCTGCGTGGACGGTCCCCTGGTCTCCGTCCGCGGGGAGCGGCCGCCGGACCTGTCGTACACGGGGCCGGCCGAGTCGCTGCTCACGCTGTGGATCGCCCTCCGGGCCGGTGTCCGCGAGGTCCTCGGGGTCTCGCTCGCCGAGGTGGCGGCGGCCAAGCTGCCGGCCGGCGTCGTCACGCTGGCCGAAGACCCGGAGGCCTGGACCAACCCCTGACGGGCGGAGGGGGCCCGCTCCGACCCGCGCGGACCCACATCGAGCCGCCCGAGCCACGCGGAGCCACGTCGAGCCGCCCGAGCCACACCCGGCCGCGTCGACCTGTGTCGACCTGACGCGGTCTCACTGATCAAGACACCCTTGTCCAGCTTGCGGACGCCCCTTGGGGCGGGGCCTTCACCTCTGCCACTATCCCTAGTGTTCCAGTGGGGATACGAGAGATCAGGTGAGGTGACGTGAGCACGCCGAGGAAATCGCCGAAGAGACCCGCCCTACGCACCGCCTCCGCACCGGCCGTCCGGCTCGTCGACCGCCCCGCGGACGACGAGATCTGGCCCCGCGTCACCCGCGAACTCGCCGACGACCTCGCCGTCGACGCACTCGCCAGGGACCGCGCGGGCAAGGCGCCGTTCGACGAGGTCGCCCGCCTCCAGGAAGCGGGGCTGCCCGCCCTGCTCACGGCCCCCGGGCCGACCCGGCGCGGCGCCGACTGGCGCGCCGCGTGCGCCGTCGTGCGCGAGATAGCCGCCGCCGACAGCTCGGTGGGCGAACTCCTCGCCCACCACTACGCGCTGTCCTGGAGCAGCCGCTTCTTCGGCCCGGCACCGGCCGAGGAACCCGCGCCCGAAGCGGACCTCGTCGAGGACGGCGGCGTGGACGGCGGCGTGGACGGCGGCGTGGACGGCGGCGATCCGCAGAGGACCGCGGCACCTCGCGCACCCCGCACCGGGCGGGCGGCCGACGCGCCGCGTACCGCCCGGACCCCCCTCGCCCTCGACGTCTGTACGTCCGAGGAGCGCTGGCTGCTCGCCGGCGGCGTCGAACCGCCGCACGGCGGGACCGGCCAGGGGCTCACGCTCACGCCCGCCGAAGGCGCCGGGGGCGGCTGGGTGCTCGACGGGCGCCGCTCGTTCTCCTCCGGCGTGACCGTGGCCGACCGGCTCGTCGTCGGCGCCCGCCCCGGTGGCACCGGCGACCTGCTCGTCGTCCTCGTGGACCCGGCGCATCCCGGGGTGTTCACGGACGCGGGGACGGACCGGGTCGGGCAGCGGCTGGCCGGAGCCGGGACCGTCACCTTCGACCACGTGCCGGTGGAGCCCGAACACGTCCTCGGCACGCTCCCCCACGACGAGCACGCCGTCGCCCCGTTCACCACCCTGGCACCGCTCGCCCTGCGGCTGCTGCTGGTGCACGTCGGACTCGGCATCGCCGAGGGCGCGCTCGCCGAGGCCCGGGACATCAGCCGTGCCGGACAGGCCGGACCGGCACCGACCGACGGGGCGGGCGGCCCGGCGGACACCGAAGGCGCCGCCCCGGCGGGGGCCGGGGACGACCCGTACCTCCTCCTCGCGTACGGGGAGCTGGCGACGGCCGCGCACGCCGCCGCCGCGGTGGTGGAACGGGCGACGGACGCCCTGGCGTGCGGTCTGCTCGCCGGGTGGTCGCTCGGCCCGGAGGAACGGGCCGACATCGCCGTCCTGGTGGCGGCGGCCGAGACGGTCACCGGGCGGGCGGCCGTCCACATCACCACCCGCATCCTCGAACTCGTCGACACCCCGGCGGGCTCCGACGCCCGGGGCGGCGGTCCGGGCTTCGACCGCTTCTGGCGCAACGCCCGCGCCCTCACCGCCCCCACGCAGGCGGCCCACCGGCTCCGTGACATCGGGGACCACTACCTCAACGGCACCCACGCACGGCTCACCCTCCGGGCCTGAGTCCGCCGCGTGCGGACGACGGTGCGCAAGAGGGGACCGACGGTCCGGCATGTCGGGACGTCCGACCCTCTCGTCAAGCGGCCGATGGGCCCAAGCTGGAGACAACAGGGTCCGGCCGCCCGGCGGGGCCCGTCACCGCACCGACGGAGGCAGCCTGATGAGTCGTGAGATCGTCGCCGGAGTGGACGGCTCCCCGGAGAGCCTCGCCGCGGCCGACTGGGCCGCCCGCGAGGCCCTCCACCGGGGGCTCCCGCTGCGGCTCGCGCACGCCTGGCGCTGGGAGCCCCTCGACATCCCGCTGGTCCAGGACCCCGAGGCCCAGCAGCGTGCCGCGTTCGCCCTGGTGCGCGAGGCCGAGGCGACGATCGCGGAGCGCCACCCGGAGGTCGCGCTCTCGGCCGAGGTGCTCCCCGACACCCCGGTCGCCGCGCTGCTGGGCGCCGAGGAGGGAGCCGAGATGCTCGTCATCGGTTCGCGCGGCCGGGGCCCCGTGGCCGGATTCCTGCTCGGCTCGTACGGTCAGCAGATCATCGCCGCCGCCGCGTGTCCGGTGGTGGCCGTCCGCACCCGCGACGGCGAGCAGG
Source organism: Streptomyces sp. NPDC056361 (assembly GCF_042262805.1). Taxonomy (NCBI): domain Bacteria; kingdom Bacillati; phylum Actinomycetota; class Actinomycetes; order Kitasatosporales; family Streptomycetaceae; genus Streptomyces; species Streptomyces sp. NPDC056361. The sequence goes on along the minus strand of NZ_JBHJQI010000157.1, from coordinate 11,268 downwards.
CCGAACCGCCCACCGGATACGTGCTGGTCGGCCAGCACGGCGACCCGGAGGACAGTGCCGCCGTCCTGCGCTTCGCCTTCGAGACCGCCGCCGCGCGCGGGGCGGCGGTGCGGGCCGTCCGCGCATGGAGCCTGCCGTCCCTCTACGCGTACAGCCCGGCCTCGATGCGGCTCGCCGACGAGGCGGGCGGGCTCGTGCCGTACGAGGAGAAGGCGCTGCGCGAGGCACTGGCCCCCTGGCGGGAGCGGTACCCGGACGTGCCGGTGACCGAGCACGTCGAACTGGGCAGCGCCGGGCAGGTGTTGCTCTCCACGTCGGGGGCCGCCCAGCTCCTGGTGGTCGGTCGGCGGGCCCGGCGCGGCGCGATCGGCCCGCGCATCGGTTCCGTGGCCCACGCGGCGCTCCATCTCGCGCCCTGCCCGGTGGCGGTGATCCCGCAGGGCTGAAAAGCTCGGACGTGGATTGACGCGTCGTGTTGACGGAGAGTGTCGGGGCGGCCTGGTCCGGAAAGTGTTACCGCCGTCGCCCCGGTGGCTCGATCGCACCGGACCCTCCGGCGACCTCGGCGAGAGAGCGGAGCTCCATGCGGCACCACGACCGTCCCGACCACCACGACCATCCCGGCCGTCCCGACCGGTCCCACAGTCCCGACCGCCCTCGGTTCTCCGGCGCGGGCGCGTCGACGCACGCGAGCGGCCGGCACCGCAGGAGCGGCGGAACGGGGCGCCGGGCAGCGCGCCGCCCGTCCTTCCGCACCACCGTCACCCTCACCGGCGCCGCCGCGGCCCTGCTCGCGGTGGTGACCGGGATGTACGTGGCCCCGTCGGCGCCCGCGGTCTCGGCGGCCGTCGCACCGGCGGCGGCCGGAGCCAAGATCGGGCGGTACGCCCAGGAGGTCGTCGCGCTGGCCAACGCCGAGCGGGAGAGGGCCGGTTGCGGACCGCTGCGCGCGGAGGACCATCTGCGGACCGCCGCGCAGGGGCACGCCGACGACATGGCGGCCCGTGACTACTACCGGCACGACAGCCCGGAGGGCCGCGACGCGGGCGACCGGATCACGGGGGCCGGGTACGCGTGGTCGACCTGGGGGGAGAACATCCACCGCGGGCCGCGTACCCCGGCCCGCGCGATGGAGGACTGGATGGAGAGTCCGGGCCATCGGGCGAACATCCTCAACTGCGCCTTCAGGGACATCGGAGTCGGCGTGACGCTCACCGCCAACGGCCCCTGGTGGGTACAGGACTTCGGCGCCAGACGCTGAGGAGGGCGCCGGCGCCGCGAACACTCCGGGCGCGTCCGAAGGTCTCGGCGCGTCCGAAGGGTCGGGGCACGTCCGAAGGGTCGGGGCACGTCCGAAGGGTCGGGGCACGTCCGAAGGGTCGGAGGTGCGTCAGGACGCGGGGGTGGCCAGCTTCTGCACCCAGACCGTGCCGCCGGGACCGGGCGCCGACGCCACGCCGGTGTCCCGGTACCGGCAGTCGAGCATGTTCTCCTCGTGCATCGCCCCGTCGGTCCAGTCGTCGACGACGGCCGCCGGGTCGGACGAACCGCGCGCCAGGTTCTCGGCCCAGGCGCTCCAGTCGTACCCGGCGGCGGTGATCCGCACGTCGGCGAAGTCGCCCTCCGGGCTGCTGTGCCCGTAGTAGCCGCGCGTGACCATGTCCCGGGCGTAGGCGCGGGCCGCGGCGACCAGCCGCGGGTCGGTGTGCAGCGGGGCGCAACCCGCCGCCGTCCGGAGCCGGTTGACCTTCGCGGTCAGCCGCTCCTCGGCGGTGGGCCGGGGTGCCGGGGGCGTCGTCCTGCGGGGTTTCGGCGGCTGGGTCGTCGGTGGCGGGACGGCGACGGTCGCCGACGGGGCGGGGGCCGTCGTCGTGGTGGGCGGGGGCGCGGCGACGGGCCGGACGGGTGCCGGCCGCGGGTCGGGCTGCCGGGGTACGAGGAGGGCGACGGCCCCGAGGACGGCGACGGCGGCGGCCCCGGCGACGCAGGCGCGCGTGAGCGGTGTCCACCGCGAGGCGGCCTCGAAGGCGACGGGTTCGGTGGCCAGGGACTCGGTGCCCCGCAGGGCCGCGGCGGCGAGCGGGGGCACGAGGCCGATGCCGACGAGCAGGCCCTCGACCGGGGCGAGTCCGCGGCGGCCGGTCACGCGGCCGGTGCAGGCGGCGCAGGTGCGCAGATGGCGGGCGACGCGTTTGCGCCAGAGCGGGGAAGGGCGGCCGTCCCAGCCGGTGAGGATGTCCGTGAGCTCCTGGCACGGCGGCACGGCGTCCAGGGCGCGCACCACGGCCCGACCGGTCTCCAGGCGTTCCTTCATGCGCTGGATGCGGACGGCGGCGTGCTGCGGGGAGATGCCTCCGAGGCCCTCGGCGACCTCGGCGCGGGTCAGCTCCCCGGCGGCCTCCAGCCACCACAGGGAGAGGAGTTCGCGATCGTCCTCGTCGAGCCAGCGGGTGGCGCGGGCGACGTCGCGGCGCTGCCCGGAGAGGCCGAGCCGGAGGATGGTGAGCTCGGTGAAGTCGCCGGCCGGGTCGGCGAGGTCCGCCGCGCGGTCGAGGCCGGGTACGGGCGCCTGCTGGCGTTCGCGCCAGCGGCGCCGTATCCCGTTCATGGCGATGGCGACGAGCCAGGAGCGGAAGCGGTCGGGATCGCGGAGGCCGGAGAGGCCGTCGAGGGCGCGGACCATCGTCTCCTGGACGATGTCGTCGGTGTCGGCGTGGCCGTCGAGGGCGCGGCCGACGACGTTGTGGACGAGGGGCAGGTAAGCGCGCACCAGTGCGTCCCTGGCGTGCTCGTCACCGGCCCTGGCCGCTTCCACCAGGGCGGTGGTGCGGCTCTCGTCGCTGTGCATGGATCTGCTCCCTCATCCCTCGTCCGAGTCCCCCGTCGTTCGGAGACCCGTGGGAGCGGGAGGGATAACACTTCTTCCGGTGGTGTCCGGGGACCTTACACCGGCGGTGCCGCGGGCAGGGTCGGGACCGTGGCCCCCTTGCCCTCCCGGACGGCTGCGACGACTGCGTCGTGCAGGTCGCGGCTCTCCTCCTCCGTCGCGCACGGAACGGGACTGCCCGACATGGTGAACCAGTCGGACGCGCCGCTGTACTGCACGGCCACTCGTGCCTCGCGCTCGGCCCAGGTCGTGTGCACGGTCAGATCGCCCGTGACGACTCCGGCCTCGTCGGTCAGCACCCCACCTCGCCCGGTGTACACACCGGCGGTCGTCCAAGATGCCCAGCTCATCCATCCAGGTTCACACCAGGCGGTGAGATGCGCCACCGACGGGACCGCCCCGGCCGGAGGAGTTTCCGGCCGGGGCGGTACGGGCGCGCGCGGGTCAGGCGAGGGACGCGACGGCCTCGTTGAACGTGGCCGACGGGCGCATCACGGCCGCGGCCTTGGCCGGGTCGGGCTGGTAGTAGCCGCCGATCTCGGCCGGGGAGCCCTGGACGGCGTTCAGCTCGTCGACGATCTTCTGCTCGTTGGCGGCCAGCGTCTCGGCGAGCGGGGCGAAGGCCTTGGCCAGCTCCGCGTCCTCGGTCTGGGCGGCCAGCTCCTGGGCCCAGTAGAAGGACAGGTAGAAGTGGCTGCCGCGGTTGTCGATACCACCGATGCGACGGGTCGGCGACTTGTCCTCGTTGAGGAAGGTGCCGGTGGCGCGGTCGAGGGTGTCGGCGAGGACCTGGGCGCGGGCGTTGCCCGTGGTGGTCGCGAGGTGCTCGAAGGAGGCGGCCAGGGCGAAGAACTCGCCGAGGCTGTCCCAGCGGAGGTAGTTCTCCTTGACGAGCTGCTGGACGTGCTTCGGGGCGGAGCCGCCGGCGCCGGTCTCGAAGAGGCCGCCGCCCGCCATCAGCGGGACGACCGACAGCATCTTGGCGCTGGTGCCCAGCTCCAGGATCGGGAAGAGGTCGGTCAGGTAGTCGCGCAGGACGTTGCCGGTGACCGAGATGGTGTCCTCGCCGCGGCGGATGCGCTCCAGGGAGAACGCGGTGGCCTCGACCGGGGACAGGATCTTGATCTCCAGGCCCTCGGTGTCGTGCTCCGGCAGGTACTGCTTCACCTTGGCGATGAGCTGCGCGTCGTGGGCGCGGTTCTCGTCGAGCCAGAAGACGGCCGGGGCGCCGGTGGCGCGGGCGCGGGTGACGGCCAGCTTGACCCAGTCCTGGATGGGCAGGTCCTTGGTCTGGCAGGCGCGGAAGATGTCGCCCTCGGCGACCTCCTGCTCCAGGACGACCTCGCCCGCGGCGTTGACGAGGCGGACGGTGCCGGCCTCGGCGAGCTCGAAGGTCTTGTCGTGGGAGCCGTACTCCTCGGCCTTCTGGGCCATGAGGCCGACGTTCGGAACGGAGCCCATGGTCGCCGGGTCGAAGGCGCCGTGGGCACGGCAGTCCTCGATGACGGCCTGGTAGACGCCGGAGTAGCTGTGGTCCGGGAGGACCGCGAGGGTGTCGGCCTCCTGGCCGTCCGGGCCCCACATGTGGCCGGAGGTGCGGATCATGGCCGGCATCGAGGCGTCGACGATGACGTCGGACGGCACGTGCAGGTTGGTGATGCCCTTGTCGGAGTCGACCATGGCGAGGGCCGGGCCGGCAGCCAGCTCGGCCTCGAAGGAGGCCTTGATCTCGGCGCCGAGGCCGTGCGGGATGGCATCGAGGCCGCCCAGGACGGTGCCGAGGCCGTCGTTCGGGGACAGGCCGGCGGCGGCGAGCACCTCGCCGTACTTGGCGAAGGTGGCCGGGAAGAAGGCGCGGACCACGTGGCCGAAGACGATCGGGTCGGAGACCTTCATCATGGTGGCCTTGAGGTGCACGGAGAACAGCACGTCGTCGGCCTTGGCGCGGGCGACCTGCTCGCTCAGGAAGGTGCGGAGCGCGGCGGCGCGCATGACGGCGGCGTCGACGACCTCGCCGGCGATGACCTTCAGCGGGGCGCGGAGCTCGCTGACGGTGCCGTCGGCGGCGGTGAACTCGAAGCGCAGGATGTCGTCGGCGGCGATGACGGCGGACTTCTCCGTGGAGGCGAAGTCGTTCTCGCTCATCGTGGCGACGTTGGTCTTGGACTCGGAGGTCCAGGCGCCCATGCGGTGCGGGTGGTTCTTGGCGTAGTTCTTGACCGAGCCGGGCGCGCGGCGGTCGGAGTTGCCCTCGCGCAGGACCGGGTTGACGGCCGAGCCCTTGATCTTGTCGTAGCGGGCGCGGACGTCCTTGTCCTGGTCCGTCTGCGGGTCGTCCGGGTAGTCCGGGAGGGCGTAGCCCTGCGCCTGGAGCTCGGCGATGGCGGCCTTGAGCTGCGGGATGGACGCCGAGACGTTCGGCAGCTTGATGATGTTGGCGCCGGGCGTCTTGGCCAGGTCACCGAGCTCGGCGAGGGCGTCGGCGATGCGCTGGCCCTCCTCCAGGAACTCGGGGAAGACGGCGATGATGCGGCCGGCGAGGGAGATGTCCCGCGTCTCGACCGTGACGCCGGCCTGCGAGGCATACGCCTGGATCACGGGCAGGAACGAGTACGTCGCCAGGGCAGGCGCCTCGTCAGTGTGGGTGTAGATGATGGTCGAGTCAGTCACCGGGTGCTCCGCTCCACGTCTGCGTATGCGAGATTGCTCGACATCAAGATATCTCGTGATCGAGGTCCTCGGTAAAGGGCCCCACGAGCTCGCTCTCGCGCTGGACCCCCGCGGCCTCCACGAAGGGCCCGCCGAGCCGGTACGGGGTGGGGGCCCCGTCCACGTCGACGCGGCGGAGCAGGACGAGCGGGACCAGCCCGGTGGCGGCCGTCACACCGGCGGCGAGGGCCTGGCCGCAGCGGTGGGCGAGCCGGAGCTCGGCGGGGTCGTAGGGGGCGGTGGCGGGCAGGGCGAGGGTGTCGCCGAGCAGCCAGAGCCCGGCGCCGAGGCCGGCCGCGGCGAGCAGGGCGAGCGGGACGGTCACCGGGAGGCCGGGCAGGAGGGGTCCGCGCCGGGGGCCGGGGCGGACCTTGCCCTTGCGGGCGAGGAGGGCGAGGAGCCCGCACTCGACGGCGAGGACGACGAGGGCGGCGGCGATGACGTCGCCGGGCCGGTGCCGCCCGGAGGCGATGGTGTACGCGCCGACGGCGGCGGCCCAGAGGGTTCCGGCGCCGACGGCGAGGGCCCGGAGCCGGTAGGGGACGACGAGGACGAGGCCGAGGGCGATGCCCACGGCGATCGTGGTCTGGGCACTGGGGAAGCCGCTGGGGACGAGGGCCCCGGCGGTGTCGTGGAGGCGGGGGCGGGGTGCGAACCGCTGGAGCAGGCCGGTGAGGGCGAGGGCCGTGGCGAGTGCGCCCGCCGCGGCCCCGGTCAGCGCGTACCGCTTGCGTATGAGGCCCACGGCGAGGAGCAGGACGCACCCGGCGGCCAGCGAGAAGGTGGTGAGGCCGGCGAGCGAGGGGTGCTCGCGCAGCAGGGTGGCGGCGGCGGTGTCGGCGCGCCGGCCGGTCACGGCGGCGTCGCCCCAGCGCCGGCCGGTCGCGGTGAGCACGAGGCCCGCGTACACGACCGTCAGGAGGAGGACCGCCCCGAGGCAGGCACGCCGGGTCCGGGTGCGGACCCGGGTGCTGAAGGAGCCGGCGGTCTCGCCGGCCACGGCGGCGTACCACCAGGTGTCACCGGTCTCCAGCGGCCTCGGGGAACCGCCGGCGCGGAGCCTGTCGTAGGGAGCCATGCCCCGATTCGAACCCACGCGCGGCCGGGCCGCCCGCTGGACTCACCCGAACGACATGCCGACGGCGGGAAGCGACCGCGTCAGCGCTCGCGGCCCGGGCGCTCGCCGAGGAGGAGCAGCACGAGGCCCGTCAGGAGGGTGAGCACGCTCGCGACGCCGAGGACGGAGCTCACGGCCCGGTCGTCGGTGAAGGGGGAGAGCGCCTGGACGGCGAAGGCGGCGGCCATGAGCAGCTGGCCCCGGCCGTGGAGGCCCGTCCGGAAGACCCGGGACCGCAGCCACGGCCAGATCCAGCCGGTGCGGATCGCGGCGGCGCCGCTGACGGTGAAGATCAGCGCGAACGCGCCCGGGACGACGACGCGCCAGTCCATTCCGACCCCCTGGTCCCCGGCCCGCTGCCGGGGTCGGCGCGATCATGCCACAGCGAGATGACGGGATCCGTCACGGTCGTGACGGCGGGTGCCGTACAGGGTGAACGCCGTGTTCACCAGGGCCACGTGGCTGAGGGCCTGGGGCATGTTGCCGAGCTGGCGGGCGGCGACCGGGTCCCATTCCTCGGCGAGCAGGCCGACGTCGTTGCGGACGTCGAGGACCCGCTCGAAGACGGTGCGGGCCTCGTCGGGGCGGCCGGTCATGGCGAGGGCGTCGGCGTACCAGAACGTGCAGGCGACGAAGGCCCCTTCGGTGCCGCCGAGGTCGTCGAGGGCGTGGGTGCCGCCGTCGCGCACGTCCCCGTACCGGCGCAGGAACCCGTGGTCGTCGAGGCGTTCCATCGCCCGCACGGTGCCGAGGACCCGCGGGTCACCGGCGGGCAGGAAGCCGAGCCGCGGGATCAGCAGGGCGGTGGCGTCGACCTGGTGGCTTCCGTAGGACTGGGTGAACGACCCCTGTTCCTCGCTCCAGCCCCGGGCGCAGATCTCCGCGTGCAGCTCCTGGCGCAGCGCCTGCCAGCGGTGCACGGAGCCGCGCAGTCCGGCGACGCGGGCGAGGCGTACGGCCCGGTCGGCGGCGACCCAGGCCATCACCTTGGAGTGGACGAAGTGACGGCGCGTGCCCCGGACTTCCCAGATGCCCTCGTCGGGTTCCCGCCAGCGTTCGCCGAGGTACTCCAGGAGCGCGGCGATCAGGGCCCAGGCCGGGGGCGCGAGGACGACGCCGGCCCGGACGGCCGAGTAGACGGTGTTGAGCACCTCGCCGTAGATGTCGAGCTGGAACTGGTCGACGGCCGCGTTGCCGAATCTGACGGGCCGTGAACCCTCGTAGCCGGGAAGCCAGTCGGCGTGCGTCTCGGGGAGCCGGCGCTGCCCCTCGACCCCGTACAGCGGTTGGAGGTCGGCGGGGTCGCCGGCGACGGCGCGGAGCAGCCACTCCGTCCAGGCCAGCGCCTCCCTGCGGTATCCGCCGCGCAGCAGACAGGAGAGGGTGAAGGTGGAGTCGCGCAGCCAGCAGAAGCGGTAGTCCCAGTTGCGGCGGCCGCCGATGGACTCGGGGAGCGAGGCGGTGGCCGCCGCGACGACGCCGCCGGTGGGGGCGTAGGTCAGGGCCTTGAGGGTGAGCAGGGAGCGGATGACGGCGTCCCTGGCGGGGCCGTCGTAACGGAGCGCGGCGGCCCAGTCGTTCCAGAAGGCGAGGGTGCGGGTGAGGGCGGCGTCGATCGCGGCGGGCGGGGCGGCGGGGGGCGCGGGCGCGTGCGAGGGGCGCCAGCCGAGGGTGAACGCGACGCGGCGTCCGGCCGTGACGGTGAAGTCGAAGGTGGTCCGGTCGGCGCTGACGACGGGTTCGACGCCGGGGCCGCAGGAGAGGTAGGCGGCGTCGGGTCCGGCGATGGAGACGACGGTGCGGCGGTCCAGTGAGCGGGTCCAGGGCACGATGCTGCCGTGGTGGAAGCGGACCCTCGACTCGCCGCGCATGGCGACCCGTCCGCCGATCCCCTCGACGACGCGGACGATCGTCGGCGCGCCTTCGTCGAGGGCGCGCGGCGGCATGAAGTCGGTGACCCGGACCGATCCGGAGAGGGACTCCCAGACGGTGTCGAGGACGAGCGTGTCGCCCCGGTAACTCCTGCGCGTGCAACGGGTCTCGCCGACGGGGGCGAGGAGCCACCGGCCGTGTCCGGGGTCCCCGAGGAGGGCCGCGAGGCAGGCGGGCGAGTCGAAGCGGGGTGCGCACCACCAGTCGACGGACCCGTCGGTACCGATGAGCGCGGCCGTCTCCAGGTCACCGACGAGGGCGTAGTCTTCAATTCGCCCTGCCATGACGGGATTGTATGCCCGCAGGGGTGCGCTTGTATAAACGAGCGGTTTTCACCAGTGAAATCCCCGGGTTTTACGGGGGTTTCCGCCGGGGTTATTCTTTCGCGCCCGGCCGCATGTTCTTCCGCTTTTCTTGACGCCGTCGCCCTCCGCGCAGGATTCTGGAAGTCGCGGGTCCGCCGCGCGGAAGGCCGTACCGATGAGTAGTGATTCGCACCCCCTGCGCCGGTCGACCGACCGGGCCCCGGGGGCCGGTGTACGCACGGTGAGCCTGGTCCTCACGATCCGCCCCGGCCACGGAGATCCGGGCCCGGACCTCGACACGCTCCTCGGCCAGGTGCCGTCCAGCGTGCGGGAGGTGGTGCTGGTCGGCGCCCCCGCAGGCGACCGGGGTGCGCCCCCGGGCCTGACCGTGCGGAGCGTGGGGGCCTGGGACTTCGAGAAGGGCGACACCCCGCACGCGGGACTGCTCGCGGCCACCGGGGACCTGATCGTGCTGATGAACGCCGACGGCAGCATGTCGCCCGACGAGATCCCGCATTTCCTGCACTACCTGGAGAACGGCTACGACTTCGTCAAGGGATCGCGTTTCATCGCGGGCGGGGACGTCGCCGCCTCTTCGCTGGTCCGGCGTCTCGGACATCGCGCGCTGCTGCGCGTCGCGCGCCGGCTCTACGGTCAGCGGCTGACCGATCTCTGGTACGGGTTCTGCGCTTTCCGCCGCTCGTTCGTCGATCTCCTCGACCTCCGCGAGGACGGTGTCGAACTCGGGGCGGAACTCGTCGCGCACGCGCTGCACTACGGCCTGCGGGTGGCCGAGGTGCCGAGCCGCGAACTCCCGTGCCGCCACGGGGCGACGCGCCTCGGCACCATCCGTGACGGCGCCCGCATCCTCGGCACGCTCCTCGACGAACGACCGCACAACGCGCTGTCGCGCCTCGCCCACGGCCCCTTCCGCGGCTCCTCCGGTTGACGAATCACCCCCGGGAAGCTAAGGCTGGATACAGCGCTATTTCCGGATCAGCGCCTCGGGACGGATGTTCCGTGACAGACGCTTCAAGGAAAGACGTTTCAGGACGGATCAGCTCAGCACTCGCCAGGCCCTCGGTAGGGTCGGTTGCCGGAAGAGGCTCGTCATGACCTTCCTCCCCATCAGCCGAATGCCGGCGGCACCCGCACCGCATCCCCTGCGGCGGGTGACCGACTGGCCCCTGGCCGAGGCCCGCCGCCGTTCGCTCTGCCCCTCCCCGCACCGCCCGACCCCGCACCCGGCCCGCCGGGGCTCCGACCGGATCCGTGCCGCCGCCGCGCCGCCCCTGAGCCGGGCGTGCAGGCCGCGCGGAGCGGCCCGTCGCCGGCGCGCCCGTTCGGTCCGCACCCACGCCGCGCGGCGGCGCGGTTCCGGCGGTTGCCCAGGCGGCGCGGACGGCCCTGGCGCCCCTGCTCCCGACGGCTCGGACCGACCCCACGCACCGCTCGTCCGCGTGCCCGTGCGCCGTACGCCCCGCGCCCTCCCCCGAGGGGGCGAGTCGTGATGGCGGCCGCGCGGGGTGCCCTCCTGGTCGCCGTGTCCGGGCCCGCGGGATCCGACAGGTCCGCGCTGGTCGCACGGGTCGCGACGCTGCTCCGCCAACGCGGCCTGACCGTCGTCTCCACGCGCGGTCACGGCTGCTTCCTGTGCCGCGGGTTCCCGGTTTCCCCCCGGGTGAGGGATGCGGGGGAACCGGGCGGGGACGTGTGGGCACGGCGCGCCACGGATCCCGAGCGCCGGGGATCGTGGCCGCGCCGTGCCCACGCGTTCCTGCACGCCTTCGAGCTCGCGGCCCGCGTCGCGGCGGCCCGGACCCTGGTACGGAAGCGGGCGCGCGGCGGCCGGGCGGTTGTCCTGACCGACCGGGGCCCGCTGGACGGCCTGGTGGCGTTCGACCCGCCGGCCGGCTCCGGGGCGGCGGGGGCCTTCCGCCGGATCGCCGACCGCTACGGACTGACGCTGCTCGTGGACACCGGACCCGACACCCCGCGGGGCCGCGACCGGGAGGACGCCGCCGGTCGTCCGGCGCCCTCCTGGCCCCGCTACCGCCGCTGGGCGCGGCAACTCCCCCGGGTCGTCCGGCTCGACGGCCGACAGGCTCCGTCCCTGGTCGCGGCCACCGCCGCGGAACGGATCCTCGACGCGGTACGGGAGCGGGAGCGGACCACCGGACGCCCGCGGCCCCGTGCCGTGCGGGGCCCGGGCACCGCCCCCGCCCCCCACCCCACCCGCGGGGGGACCGTGGTGGTGGGGGGGTGAGAAAGTGACGGGGCCCCCGCGGGCGGCGGCCCGGGGGGGGGCGCGGGGGCCC
>NZ_JBHJQI010000156.1:0-20034 GCF_042262805.1 Streptomyces sp. NPDC056361 | reverse complement strand
CTCGCGGCCCGGGCGACGGCCCCTCGGTGGGTGTACGGGTCAGCCGCGGTCGGCGCCGACCGGCTCGCCGACGATGCGGGCGGCGAGGGCGTGGGCCCAGGCGTCGACGTCCGCGGTGAGCTCGCGCTCGGCGGCGGCGCGCTCGGCGGCGATCTTCTCGACGCCGGCGGCGACGATCGCGTCGCGCTCGGCGATGCCCTCGGCGCGGGCGGCGGCGATGGCGGCCGAGCCCTCCTCGGTGGCGCGGGAGCGGATGCGGGCGGCCTCGTGGCGGGCCTCGGCGAGCTCCGCCTCGTACTGCTCACGGATCTTCGTGGCCTCGGCGCGCAGGTCGTCGGCGCGGTCGGTGCCGCCCTCGATCGCGTCCTCGCGCTCTTCGAGCGTGCGCTTGATCTTCGGCAGGATGGCCTTCGCCAGGACGAGGAAGGTGAATCCGAACACCACGAGGCCGAGGATGAGCTCGGCCCAGACGGGGTTGAGCGGACCGAGGTCCGTCTTGAAGATCTGCGAGTTCGCGAGGGTCATGCGCGCATTCTACCTGGTCCAAACAAGGACAATTCAGACACCGAGATGAGAGTTGGCGTGATCGTGCTCGCTCGGCAAGATTCCCGGCATCCGGAGGCTACCGGAAGGTAACCACGGCTGATTGTATGTGCGGCGCCAGTCCAACCCCCCACGACTCCACAGGAGTTCACGTGTCGATCGCCGCCTTCCGCCGCACCCCGGGTGCCGCGCTCTCCCTCGCGCTCACCGCCGCCACGCTGGCGGTCGCCGCCCCGGCCGCGTCCGCCTCCGCCACGGCCACCACCGCCGAGGCCCCGCGACTCAAGGTCCTCACCTACAACACGTTCCTCTTCAGCAAGACGCTCTACCCGAACTGGGGCCAGGACCACCGGGCCAAGGCGATCCCCGCCGCCCCCTTCTTCCAGGGCCAGGACGTCGTCGTGATCCAGGAGGCCTTCGACAACTCCGCCTCGGACGCCCTCAAGGCGAACGCCGCCGGACAGTACCCCCACCAGACCCCCGTCGTCGGGCGCAGCAAGAGCGGCTGGGACGCCACCGGCGGCGCCTACTCCGTGACCACGCCCGAGGACGGCGGCGTGACGATCCTCAGCAAGTGGCCGATCGTCCGCAAGGAGCAGTACGTCTACAAGGACGCCTGCGGCGCCGACTGGTACTCGAACAAGGGCTTCGCCTACACCGTCCTCGACGTCAACGGCAGCCGGGTCCACGTCGTCGGCACCCACGCCCAGTCCACCGACCCCGGCTGCTCGGCGGGCGAGGCGGCGCAGATGCGCAGCCGCCAGTTCAAGGCGATCGACGCCTTCCTCGACGCCAAGAACATCCCGGCGAACGAGCAGGTGATCGTCGCCGGCGACATGAACGTCGACTCCCGCACCCCCGAGTACGGCACCATGCTCGCCGACGCGGGTCTCGCGGGCGCCGACGCCCGCACCGGCTACCCCTACTCCTTCGACACCGCGCTGAACTCGATCGCCTCCGAGCGCTACCCGAACGACCCGCGCGAGGACCTCGACTACGTCCTCTACCGCGCCGGGAACGCCCGCCCCGCCGGCTGGACGAACCACGTGGTCCTGGAGCAGAGCGCCCCGTGGACGGTCTCCAGCTGGGGCACGCAGTACACCTACACCAACCTCTCCGACCACTACCCCGTCACCGGCTTCTGACCGGTCCCCCTCAGTAGGGGTACCCGCCGAACACGCCGTAGAGCCAGACACCCAGCACCGCGGCGACACACAGCAGGACCACCCAGGAGCCGGCACTCGTGTGCCGCTCCTTCCGGGGCCGGCGGCCGGGCCGGGCGGCACGCGCCGTCCGCCCCGGCCCCTTCCGCTTCTCCGGCCTCCCGGCCCGGGACGGCCCCGCCTCCTGCCCGCCCGCCGCCGCCACATCCGCGAGCAGCCGCCGGCACACCGCCGCCAGCTCCCCCGTCCCGGCCGTCAGGTCCACGACCACCTCCGTCCGCGCCGGCGCCGTCGTCCCCCCGTCCAGGATCCGCCCCGCCCGCACCAGCGCCCTGTCCTTCCCCCCGGTCGGCGCCAGGCTGATCCACCGCCGCACGTGCTCCCCCCGTATCACCACCCCACCGCCCCGCTCCCGGTACACCGTGTGCTCCCGCCACAACACCCCGGCCAACTCGTCAGCCGTCTCCCTGAGTTGCGCGTACATCCGACTCCCCCGCTCCCTGGCCCGACACGATCAGCGGCCGACTCTAACCCGCCCCTTCGAGCACCCCTGCGACAGCCCGCCCCCGCGTCCCTTACCCGCCGAAGTCGTACACGGTGACCGGTATCCCCCGGTCCACCAGCCGACGGCGGACGAGGGGCTCGACCTTCCCCCAGGAGCCGCCGGCGAGCCCGCAGCCGATGCGCGGCATGTGCACGGACGCGCCGAGCCCGGCCGCCTTCTCGGCGAGGAGCCCGAGGGCGGCGTCGATCGCCTCGTACCGCACGGGCACCCCGCTGCTCCGCCCCGTCCGCATCCCCCGCTGCCCGACCAGGTTGGCCACCCAGACGTACGGCTCGACCCGGACGAACTGGGCCGCGCCGAGGCCGAAGTCGTTCCCCGCCCGCTCGCGGTGCCAGCGCCGGTAGGCCGCCTCCGGTTCCGGCCAGCGCCGCGAGACCGCCAGGACGAAGCCCTTGCCCCAGCCCCCGAGGTCGTTGCACACGTGCGCGACGATCTTGACGCCCTTGCCGTGCGGTGCGGTCGCGTCCCCCCGGACGTACGTGATCTCGTTCATGACGATCACGCTACGACCCGCCACTGACAGTCGCGCCGGTCTTTTACACAGCTGGTGAGACAGCAATACTGTTGAACCATGGAGCAGGCGAGCGCGCAGGAGCCGGTGTACACCGTGGACGAGCTGGCGGCGCGGGCCGGGGTGACGGTGCGGACCGTGCGGTTCTACGGGACGCGGGGGTTGCTGCCGCCGCCGGTGATCGGGGCGCGGAGGGTGGGGCACTACGGGCCTGACCACGTGTCGCGGTTGGCGTTGATCGAGGAGTTGCAGCGGCAGGGGATGACGCTGGCGGCGATCGAGCGGTATCTGGAGCAGTTGCCGGAAGACCTGAGTGCGCAGGACCTGGCGATCCACCGGGCGCTGGTGGCGTCGTGGGCGCCGGAGTCGGCGGAGACGATCACGCGGCGCGAGTTGGAGCGGCGGGCGGGGCGGGGGCTGACGGAGCAGGACGTGGACCGGCTGGCGGCGATGGGGGTGCTGGACCGGACGGACGAGGTCGACACGTACCGGCTGGACGGGTCGCTGCTGCGGCTCGGGGTGGAGCTGCTGGACGTGCCGATCGAGCACGAGACGATCCTGGCCTCGCGGACGGTGCTCCTGGAGCACGCGCGGGCCGCCGCGCAGGAGCTCTCCCGGCTGTTCCAGGAGCAGGTGTGGAACCCGTACCGGGAGAGCGGGGAGGACCCGGACCACTTGACGGCGATGAGGTCGCTGTCGGCCCACATGCAGCCGATGGTGGTCCAGGCCCTCGTCACGGCGTTCCAGCGCTCGCTGAGCGAGGAGCTGAGGACGGCGTTCAGGAGCCCGTGAGGGGCCCCGGCCGGGGGCCGGGGCCGGGGCTCAGGGGCCGGGCCCGATGCCTCGGGCCGGGGCGGGAGCCCAGGCTCGGGCCTCGGGAGTCGGGTCAGGAGTCGGTGAAGACCTCGCCCCGCTCGGCCTTCTCGACGAGGAGGGCGGTCGGGGTGAACCGCTCGCCGTAGGTCTCCGCCAGTTCGCGGGCGCGGGCGACGAAGCCGGGCAGGCCGCCCTCGTAGCCGTTGATGTACTGGAGGATGCCGCCGGTCCAGGCCGGGAAGCCGATGCCCATGATCGAGCCGATGTTGGCGTCGGCGACCGAGGTGAGGACGCCTTCCTCCAGGAGGCGGACGGTGTCCAGGGCCTCGGAGAACAGCATCCGCTCCTGCATGTCGCGGAAGGGGATCTCGTAGCCGGGCTTGGCGAAGTGCTCGCGCAGGCCGGGCCACAGCTTGCCGCGCTTGCCGTCCTCGCCGTACTCGTAGAAACCGGCGCCGCCGCTGCGGCCGGGGCGGCCGAACTCGTCGACCATGCGGTCGATGACGGCCTCGCCCGGGTGGGTGGTCCAGGTGCCGCCCTCCTCCTCGATCGCCTTCTTCGTCTCGTTGCGGATCTTGCGCGGGAGGGTGAGGGTCAGCTCGTCCATGAGGGAGAGGACCTTCGCCGGGTAGCCGGCCTGGGCCGCGGCCTGCTCGATCGAGGCGGGCTCGATGCCCTCGCCGACCATGGCGACGCCTTCGTTGATGAAGTGGCCGATCACCCGCGAGGTGAAGAAGCCGCGCGAGTCGTTGACGACGATCGGCGTCTTGTTGATCTGCCGGACGAGGTCGAAGGCGCGGGCCAGAGCCTCGTCGCCGGTCCGCTCGCCCTTGATGATCTCGACGAGCGGCATCTTGTCGACGGGCGAGAAGAAGTGCAGGCCGATGAAGTCGGTCTGGCGCTCGACGCCCTCGGCGAGGACGGAGATCGGCAGGGTCGAGGTGTTGGAGCAGAGCAGCGCGTCGGGCGCGACGACGTGCTGGATCTCCTGGAAGACCTTGTGCTTGAGCGCGGTGTCCTCGAAGACCGCCTCGATGACCGCGTCGCAGCCGGCGAGGTCGGCCGCGTCGCCGGTGGGGGTGATCCGGGCGAGGAGCGCGTCGGCCTTCTCCTGGGTGGTGCGGCCGCGCGAGACGGCCTTGGCGCACAGCTTCTCGGAGTACGCCTTGCCCTTCGCCGCAGACTCGGCGGAGACGTCCTTGAGGACCACCTCGATGCCGGCGCGGGCGCAGGAGTACGCGATGCCGGCGCCCATCATGCCGGCGCCGAGCACGGCCACCTTGCGGACCTGGCGCTTGTCCACGCCCTTCGGGCGGCTCGCGCCCGAGTTGACGGCCTGGAGGTCGAAGAAGAACGCCTGGATCATGTTCTTCGCGGTCTGGCCGATGACCAGCTCGGTGAAGTAGCGGCTCTCGATGGTGAGCGCGGTCTCGAAGTCGACCTGGGAGCCCTCGACGGCGGCGGCCATGATGGCGCGGGGCGCCGGGTAGGGCGCGCCGTTCAGCTGCTTGCGCAGGTTGGCGGGGAAGGCCGGCAGGTTGGCGGCGAACTTGGGGTTCGACGGGGTGCCGCCGGGGATGCGGTGGCCCGGGACGTCCCAGGGCTGGCGGGAGTCCGGGTGCGCGTCGATGAAGGCGATGGCCTTGGCCATCATCTCCTCGGGGGTGGCGGCGAGCTCGTGGACGAGTCCGCTGTCGAGGGCGCGCTTCGGGTTGTACTGGGTGCCCTGGAGCAGCACCTTGAGCAGGGCGTCGGTGATGCCCATGAGGCGCACGGTGCGGGCGACGCCGCCGCCGCCCGGGAGCAGGCCGAGGGTGACCTCGGGCAGGCCGATCTTGGAGCCGGGGGCGTCGAGGGCGACGCGGTGGTGGGAGGCGAGCGCGATCTCGTAGCCGCCGCCGAGCGCGGCGCCGTTGATCGCGGCGACGACGGGCTTGCCGAGGGTCTCGATGCGCCGCAGGGCGTTCTTGATCTCGATGGCGGAGTCGAAGATGTCGCGGGCGTGCTCGGGGCCCGCCTTGACCATGTCCTTGAGGTCGCCGCCGGCGAAGAACGTCTTCTTCGCGGAGGTGTAGATGATGCCGCGGATGGAGTCCTTCTCGGCCTCCACGCGGTCGGCGATCGCCTTGATCGAGGCCCGGAAGGCCTGGTTCATGGTGTTGGCGGACTGGTTCGGGTCGTCGAGGACGAGGGTGACGATCCCGGTCGCGTCCTGTTCCCAGCGGATGGTGGTGCTCTCGCTCATGGCTCTGCTTCTCCGTAAGAGGGGTGCGGACGGGACGGTCAGACGCGCTCGACGACGGTGGCGATGCCCATGCCGCCGCCCACGCAGAGGGTGGCGAGGCCGTAGCGCTTGTCCTGGCGCTCCAGCTCGTCGACGAGGGTGCCGAGGATCATCGCGCCGGTGGCGCCGAGCGGGTGGCCGAGCGCGATGGCGCCGCCGTTGACGTTGACCTTGTCCAGGGTGATGCCCATGTCCTTGACGAAGCGCAGGACGACGGCGGCGAAGGCCTCGTTGATCTCGATGAGGTCGATGTCGTCGATGGTGAGGCCGGCCTTGGCGAGGGCCTTGCGGGCGGCCGGGGCGGGGCCGGTGAGCATGATGGTCGGCTCGGAGCCGGAGACGGCGGCCGAGACGATCCGGGCACGCGGGGTGAGGCCGTACCGCTCGCCGACCTCCTTGGAGCCGATGGCGACGAGGGAGGCGCCGTCGACGATGCCGGAGGAGTTGCCGGCGTGGTGGACGTGGTCGATCTCCTCGACCCAGTGGTACTTCTGCAGCGCGACGGCGTCGAAGCCGCCCAGCTCGCCGATGTCGGCGAAGGAGGGCTTGAGGCGGGCCAGGGAGTCGGCGGTGGTGCCGGGGCGCAGGAACTCGTCGTGGTCGAGGACGGTGAGTCCGGCGCGGTCCCTGACGGGGACGATCGAGCGGGCGAAGCGGCCGTCCTTGACCGCGGCGGCGGCGCGCTCCTGGGAGAGGGCGGCGTACTCGTCGACGTCGCGGCGGCTGAAGCCCTCGATGGTGGCGATGAGGTCGGCGCCGATGCCCTGGGGGACGAAGTTGGTCTCCAGGTTGGTCATCGGGTCGGCGAACCAGGCGCCGCCGTCGGAGGCCATCGGGACGCGGGACATGGACTCGACGCCGCCGGCGAGGACGAGGTCCTCCCAGCCGGAGCGGATCTTCATGGCGGCCATGTTGACCGCTTCGAGGCCGGAGGCGCAGAAGCGGTTCTCCTGGACGCCGGCGACGGTGTCGGGCAGGCCGGCGGCGATGGCCGCGATCCGGGCGATGTCGGAGCCCTGGTCGCCGACGGGGCCGACGACGCCGAGGACGATGTCGTCGACGGCGGCCGGGTCGAGGCCGGGGTTGCGGGACTGGATCTCCCGGATGAGGCCGACGACCAGGTCGATGGGCTTGGTGCCGTGCAGGGAGCCGGTGGCCTTGCCGCGTCCGCGCGGGGTGCGGATCGCGTCGTACACGTACGCTTCGGTGCTCACGGGAAGCCTTTCGCGATGAGGGTGGGTACAGCGGGGCGGCGGGAGGTCAGCCGAGGAGGGACCGGCCGATGATCTCCTTCATGATCTCGGTGGTGCCGCCGTAGATGGTCTGGATCCGGCCGTCGGTGTAGGCACGGGCGACCGGGAATTCGCTCATGTAGCCGTATCCGCCGTGCAGTTGCAGGCAGCGGTCGGCGACGCGCTTCTGGAGTTCGGTCGCCCACCACTTGGCCATGGAGGCGTGGACGGCGTCGAGTGCGCCGTTCGCGTGCTCCTCGATGCAGCGGTCGACGAAGGTGCGGGTGACGGCGCACTCGGTGGCCATCTCGGCGATCTCGAAGCGGATGTGCTGGAGCTTGGCGAGGGGGCGGCCGAACGCCTCGCGCTCCTTGACGTAGCGGGTGGTGATCTCCAGGAGGTGCTCGGCCCCGGCGATGCCGGCGACGGCGATGGCCAGGCGCTCCTGGGCGAGGTTGGTCATCAGGTGGACGAAGGCGCCGTTGAGCTCGCCGAGCAGGTTCTCCTTGGGGACGCGGACGTCGGTGAAGAACAGCTCGGCGGTGTCCTGCGACTTCTGGCCGATCTTGTCGAGGTTCCGGCCGCGCTCGAAGCCCTCGGCGCCGCGCTCGACGACGAGCAGGGAGAGGCCGTGGGCGCCGCCCTCGGGGGTGGTGCGGGCGACGACGACCACGAGGTCGGCGAGGATGCCGTTGGAGATGAAGGTCTTGGAGCCGTTGAGGATCCAGTGGTCGCCGTGGTCCTCGGCGGTGGTGCGGATGCCCTGGAGGTCCGAGCCGGCGCCGGGTTCCGTCATGGCGATGGCCGTGACGATCTCGCCGGAGCAGAAGCCGGGCAGCCAGCGCCGCTTCTGCTCGTCGGTGGCGAGCGAGGTGAGGTACGGGCCGATGATGTCGTTGTGCAGGCCGATGGCGAGGCCGGGCGCCCCCGCTCGGGTGAACTCCTCGGCGAGGACGGCGCCGTAGCGGAAGTCGGGGTTGCCGCCGCCTCCGTACTCCTCGTCGACGGCGAGGCCGAGCAGCCCCTGCCGTCCGGCGGCGAGCCAGACCTCGCGGGAGACGATGCCGTCCTTCTCCCACTGCGCGTAGTGCGGCAGCACCTCCTTCTCCAGGAAGGTGCGGACGACCGCCCGGAAGGCCTCGTGGTCGGCGGTGTAGAGCTGACGCTTCATGCTTCGGTCTCCAGGGTCTGGGTCGGGCTCGCGAGGCCGGGTACGGCCCAGTCGCGGGCGACCTCGGCGGTGTGGGCACCGGGCAGGGCGGGGCCCGTGCGGAGGGTGCCGGGGGTGGCGGAGAAGCGGGGCGCGGGGGCGGGCTGGGCGATGCCGTCCCGCTCGGTGAAGGTGCCGCGGGCGGCGAGGTGCGGGTGGGCGGGCGCCTCGCGGAGGGAGAGGACCGGGGCGACACAGGCGTCACTGCCGTCGAAGACGGCGGTCCACTCCTCGCGGGTGCGGCCGCGGAAGGCGTCGGCGACCGCCTTGCGCAGCTCGGGCCAGCGGGCGAGGTCGTGGCGGGCGGCGGCGGCCTCGCCGACGCCGAGGAGGCGGACGAACTCCGCGTAGAACCGCTCCTCCAGCGCGCCGACCGCCATGTGTCCGCCGTCGGAGGTCTCGTAGACGCCGTAGAAGGGGCAGCCGCCGTCGAGGAGGTTGACGCCCCGCCGGTCCTGCCAGCCGCCGGCCGCGAGCATGCCGTGGATCATGGTGGTGAGGTGGGCGGTGCCGTCGACGATGGCGGCGTCGACGACCTGGCCCTCGCCGTGCGTCCGCGCGTGCTGGAGGGCGGCGAGGACGCCGATGACGAGGTAGAGGGAGCCGCCGGCGTAGTCGCCGACGAGGTTGGCGGGGATGGTGGGCGGACCGTCCGGGTCGGGGCCGATCATGCCGAGGGCGCCGGTGATCGCGATGTAGCCGACGTCGTGTCCGGCGGTGGGGGCGAGCGGTCCGTCCTGTCCCCAGCCGGTCATCCGGCCGTAGACGAGGCGCGGGTTGCGGGCGAGGCAGGCTTCGGGGCCGACGCCGAGGCGTTCGGCGACGCCGGGCCGGTACCCCTCGATCAGGACGTCGGCGCGTGCGACGAGGTCGAGCACGGTGGCGGGGCCGTCCTCGGCCTTGAGGTCGACGAGGACGGAGCGCTTGTTGCGGTTGGTGAGGTCGCGCGCCGGGTCGATGCCGAGTCCGGCGCCGCCGGGGCGGTCGACGCGCACGACGTCGGCGCCGAGGTCCGCGAGGACCATGGCGGCGAAGGGACCGGGGCCGATGCCGGCGAGTTCGACCACGCGTACGCCGGTGAGCGGGCCGGTCCCGGTGGTGTGCGTCGTGCTCATCGAGCCCCCAGGAGTATGTGACACCAATGATGTAACACCGGAGATGCTAGGAACGTGTTCCACTCGACACAAGCCCCCGAGCCGAGCAAGCGCTTGGAAATTGCGAGTCCTCCGACTTCCGCTATCCTCCGCCGACGACAACCGCGCGCGGCGGCGCGGCACGGCCGAAACGAGGGGCTGCATGGACACAGGGGCGGACAAGGAGCGCGAGGCGGGGGCGAGCCCCTCGGACGCGGTCGAGCGGGGAACCGGGGCCGAGCCGTCGGACGCGCCGGCGCGGGAGGCCGGGGCCAGGCCGTACGACGTGGTGCTCTTCGGGGCGACCGGGTTCGTGGGCGAGCTCACCGCGGAGTACCTGGCCGGTCACGCTCCGGCCGGGTGCCGCTGGGCGCTCGCCGGCCGCAACCGGTCGGCGCTCGGCGCCCTGCGCGACCGGCTCGCCGCCCGGTGGCCGCACTGCGGCGACCTGCCGCTCGTCGTCGCCGACGCCGACGACCCGGACTCGCTGCGCGACCTCGCCGAGTCCACCCGGGTCGTGGCCACCACGGTCGGGCCCTACGTCTTGTACGGCGACGGGCTCGTCGCCGCCTGCGCGGAGGCCGGCACGGACTGCGTGGACCTCACCGGCGAGGCCGAGTTCGTCGACCGGACCTACGTGCGCCACGACGCGCGCGCCCGGGAGACCGGAGCCAGGATCGTGCACGCCTGCGGCTTCGACTCCGTCCCCCACGACCTGGGCGTCTACTTCACCGTCCGGCAGCTCCCCGAGGGCGTTCCGCTCCGCGTCGACGGCTTCGTCCGGGCCGGGGCCGCGTTCTCCGGCGGCACCTTCGCGTCCGCGCTCACCGCGATGGGCCGGGGCCGGGAGATCCTGCGTGCCGCGCACGAACGGCACCTGTACGAACCGCGGTTGGTGGGCCGCCGGGCCCGCGCGCCGCTGGGCGGACCCCGGTTCAGCACGGAGACGGGCACCTGGGCGCTCCCGCTGCCGACGCTCGACCCGCAGATCGTGGCACGCTCGGCCGCCGGCCTGGAGCGGTACGGGCCGGACTTCCGCTACCGGCACTACGCCTCCGTGAAGACCCTCCCGATGGCCCTCGGGGGCGCGGCCGCCGTCGGCGCGAGCGTCGCCGCC
Source organism: Streptomyces sp. NPDC056361 (assembly GCF_042262805.1). Taxonomy (NCBI): domain Bacteria; kingdom Bacillati; phylum Actinomycetota; class Actinomycetes; order Kitasatosporales; family Streptomycetaceae; genus Streptomyces; species Streptomyces sp. NPDC056361. The sequence continues at coordinate 9,460 of NZ_JBHJQI010000156.1, read as the reverse complement.
GCGCAACTCCCGTCCGTACGCGGCTGGCTGATGGAGCGTTACTCGGCGGGCGAGGGCCCTTCGGTCGAGCGGCGCGCCCGCAGCTGGTTCTCGGTCCGCTTCGTCGGCGAGGGCGGTGGGCGACGGGTCTTCACCGAGGTGTCGGGCGGCGACCCCGGCTACGACGAGACGGCCAAGATGCTCGCCGAGTCGGCCCTCTGCCTCGCCTTCGACCCTCTGCCGAAGACCGCCGGCCAGGTGACGACGGCGGTCGCGATGGGCGACGCGCTCACCGACCGGCTGCGCGCGGCGGGCATCCGCTTCCGGGTGGCCCACCGGAGCTAGCAAGGCACCGACCGGGGCGGGATCGGCGGGGGCGGGATCGGCGGGGACGTACCGGACGGGATCGGGTGGGGCGCACCGGACGCGATCAGAGCCGTACGGACGGGATCGGGGCCGTACCGGACGGGATCAGGGCCGTACGAGACGGAAGGGATGGCCCGCCGGGTCGGCGTAGACGCGCCAGGCGGGCGTCTCGCCCCCGTCGAGCGGGGTGGCCCCGAGCGCGAGCACGGCGGCGTGGGCGGCGGCCGGGTCCGCCACCCGGACGTCCAGGTGGAACTGCTGCTCGGGGGCGCCCCAGACGGGCGGCCGGTGGTCGGCCACGCTCTGGAAGGCGAGGACCGCGCCGCTCTCGCCGCAGAGCACGGCCGAGCCGTCGCCGACGGCGAGCGCGGGGTCGGGGCACGCGACCTCGCCGCCGAGCAACCGCTGGTAGAACACGGCCAGTTCGTGGGCGTCCGGGCAGTCGAGCACGACGCAGCGCAGGCGTCCGATCATGCGAGCGTCCAGTCCGCGAGGACGTACAGGATGGCGCAGGCCCAGGCGAGGGCGGAGGCCACGCCGACGGCGAGGGCGACGGTGAGACCACGGGGTGCGGGAACACGAGCTGTCATGACGTCCACTCTGCCGTGGGGGTATGACAACGGGCATCCGTACGGCTACTCACCCCTGGTACTCAGACGGACCCGAGCGACCCCTGCGCCTCCTTGAGCGCACTGCGGCAGAGGGAGTCGGCGTGCCGGGTGGTCTCGGGCACGCGGTAGCGCGGGGAGAGGAGCAGGGTGTGGGCGCAGGCGTTGTCGAGGGAGACGCGGTGGCCGACGGAGACGTACACGGGCTTGACCCCGGCCTGGGTGCGCAGGGCCCTGCCGACCTCCTCCCCGCCAGCGAGCAGCGGGGCGAAGTCGCCGCGCCCGTCGCCGGGTTGCTCGTACGTGAAGGTGAAGGGGTTCTTGGCGACGCCGATGGACGGCCGTCCGGTGAGCACCCCGAGGTGGCTGGCGAGGCCGAAGCGGCGGGGGTGGGCGATGCCGTAGCCGTCGCAGACCAGGAGGCCCGGGTCGGCGGTCAGGGAGTCGAGCGCGGCGAGCACGGTCGGGATCTCCCGGAAGGCGAGGAGCCCGGGGACGTACGGGAACGAGACCCGGCCGACGGCCGTGGCCCGCTCCACCACCTCCAGGGTCCGCGCGTCGAGCACGACGGCCGCCGCGGCGACGAGGTCCCGCTCGTCGTCGTAGGCCACGTCGAGTCCGGTGACGTTCCCCTCCCCCGGCACCGGACCGCTCTCCCCCAGCACGAGCCGGTCCCGCAACTCCCGCTGCACGTCCCGCGCGGCGGCCTCGTCGGCGGGCCAGCCCGCCGGAATCTCGATGATCGTCATGATGGGCCCACCCTAGGTCCTGTCCGGAAAGTCCCGCCTGGCTCGCGGCGCCTGGCCCGCACGATCGCCGCGGGGCACGGGTAGCCTGGCGATCATGTTCGTACTGGAATTGACCTACACCGCACCCGTCGAGCGGGTCGACGCCCTCCTCGACGCGCACGTCGAGTGGCTCGACGCCCGGTACGCCGAGGGCGTGTTCCTGGCGTCCGGCCGGAAGAACCCGCGGGACGGCGGGGTGATCCTGGCCGCCGGGGTCGACCGCGCGGAGATCGAGAAGATCGCGGCGGCCGACCCGTTCAGCGTCGAGGGCGTGTGCGCGTACCGGATCACGGAGTTCTACGCGACCAAGACGGCCGACGGGATCGCCGCGTACCGGGAGCAGCTGCCCTCCTAGTCCCTGCCCGGGACGTCCAGCCCCTGTCCGGGGCGTCCGTCAGTCCTTCCTGACCAGCCGCGCGATGCGGCCCTTCTCGCCGGAGGCCCAGCAGGAGCCGTCGGCGGTGCAGTCGACGGTGTCGTACGAGCCGGTGTCGACGGTCCGCCAGGTGCGGCCGCCGTCGGTGGTCAGGTCGGTGCCGGTGGGGCCGACGGCGAGGGCGGCCGCCTTGGCGTGCGGGAGCCAAGCGACGCCGGAGCGGTAGGCGGGCGGCGGGGTGGTCGAGGTGCGCCAGGTGCGGCCCCCGTCGCCGGTGACGGCGCCGGCCTGCGGGGACGGCTGGTCCTTGCGGTAGTCGCCGCCGACCGCGATGCCGTGCGTGCGGTCGCGGAAGGCGAGCCCGAAGACGCCCTTGGCCGGGTCGCCGGCCGGGATCGGTGTGGTGGTGGCGGTCCAGGTCAGGCCCCGGTCGGCGGAATGGAGGACCCGGGCCGTGGCGCCGCCGCCGGTGGCGAGCCAGACGTCCCGGGGTCCCGCCGACACCAGGCACTGGCCGCTCGCCGCGAAGCCGGCCTCGCCGGGGAGGGCGTCCGGCATGCCGGCGGTCGGCAGCACCTGCCAGGACCGGCCGCCGTCGCGGGTGGCGAGGATGCGGTACTTCCCGTCGACCGGGTCGCTCATGGCGAGGCCGTGCCGGCGGTCGAAGAAGGTCATGCAGTCGTAGAAGGCGCGCGGGTCGGTGTTGCGGAAGGACTCGGTCCAGGTGGCGCCGCCGTCCTCGGTGCGCAGCACCCGCGAGGCCTCGCCCTCCCCGATGGCCAGGACGACGGCCCGGCGGGCGTCGAAGGCCTGCACGTCGCGGAACTCCAGGTCGCCCGCGCCCGCCGGCGAGACGTTTCGCCAGCTCCGGCCGCCGTCGGTGGTGCGCAGTACCGTGCCCCGGGAGCCGGCGGCCCAGGCGGTGGAACGGTCGACCGCCGCGAGCCCGCGGAAGCGGGCGTCGGTGCCGGTCGGTGTCAGGTGCCAGCCGGCCGCGGCCGTGGGGGTCTCCCCGGCGCGCGCGGGTGCCGCGAGGGTCAGCGCGAGCGCCGCCCCGATCAGCCCCACCGACATCATTCGTCTCGTCTTCCCCATGGACGTCATGGCGCCGGAAGCTAGTGCCCCGGGACGGTCCCCGTCCAGGGTGCGTCCCGGCGCGGGCGTTCCTAGGCTGGTCGCATGAGCGAGCGAACGGACGATCGGGCGGGCGACGAGCAGCCGAAGCTCAAGGAGTACGAGGGCGAGGGCATCACCGTCACCTTCGAACCCCGCCGCTGTCTGCACGCGGCCGAGTGCGTCCGCGGCCTGCCTGAGGTCTTCGACCTGTCCCGGCGCCCGTGGGTGCTGCCCGACGCGGCCGAGACAGGCCAGGTCGAGCGGGTCGTCCGGCGCTGCCCCTCCGGGGCGCTCCAATACCACCACCGCCCGGCGGACGCCTCCGTCGAACCCCCGGACTCCCCCACCACCGTGCGCCGGAGCCCCTCCGGACAGCTCGTGCTCCGCGGGGACCTGCTGGTCACGGGCGCGCACGGGGACCGGCACGAGACGCGGGTGATGCTCTGCGGCTGCGGGGCCTCGGGGAACCAGCCGTACTGCGACCACTCCGGCCCGTGCGCCGAGCCGGACGACGACGTGGCCGAGGACCGCTGACCCACGGCCGGATCCCGCCGTTCCGTCCGTGACACAGCTCACGTGGGCACCGAGTGCACGTTCCGGCCGCCCCGCTCGTCCTTCCTGGTGTCAGGTGCCCTGGTGTCGGGGAGACGCACGGGATCCGAAGCCCGCGTGAGAGGAGCCGGTCTTGTCCGCCGTCATCGAACAGTCCCTCCAGGCCCGTCTGGTCGCGTCCGCTCCCCGTATGGAGACGGTCCCCGCGACGCTGCGGTACGACCGCGAGGACCCGTACGCCGTGAGCATGGCGTTCCCGCCGCCGGCGACCCTGGAGGGCGTCGAGGTGTCCTGGGCGTTCGCCCGCGAGCTGCTCGTCCAGGGGGTCGAGCGGCCGGCCGGTGTCGGGGACGTACGCCTGCGTCCGTACGGGTACGACCGGACGGTGGTCGAGTTCCACGCTCCCGAGGGGGTGGCCATGGTCCACGTCAGGACGTCCGAGCTGCGCCGCTTCCTGGAGCGGGCGGAGGACCTGGTGCCGGCCGGGCGCGAGCACCAGTACCTGGACTGGGACCAGGACCTCGCGGAGCTGCTCCGCGACCACCCCTAGGCGTGTCCTGACGGAGCTGCTCCGCGACCACCCCTAGGGATGTCCTGGCGGAGTCCCGCCGTAAATCGTTTGCCCCGCTCCCGGCCGGGGTCGTACCGTCGTCCTTGACCTTGTCGTCACCCGATCGGAGAAGGACGTTGCTCGTCTGAGGTTGCGAGACACCCGCCGCGCGTGCCCCCTGTGCCGCGTGTGCCGTTCTCGACCTCGGCGTACGAGCCGTTCCTCACACTGCCCGCGCCCCGGTGTCTCGCGTCGCCCCCATGTCCACGCTCGCGCGATCCGGGAGGCCTCCATGGCGCATCACCCCACCTTCATCACCTGTTCCTCGCTCTCCTTCTCCTGGCCCGACGGCACCGAGGTCCTCGACGACTTCCGGCTCACGGTCGGCCCCGGCCGCACCGGGCTCGTCGGCCTCAACGGCTCCGGCAAGTCCACGCTCCTGAAGCTCATCGCCGGCGAGCTGACGCCCGCCTCCGGCGCGGTCCGGGTCACCGGCGAGCTCGGCTACCTGCCGCAGAACCTGGTCCTGGACACCGGGCGGCGGGTCGACGAGATCCTCGGCATCGCCGCCAAGCGGGCGGCCCTGCACGCCATCGAGGCGGGCGACCCGGCGGAGGAGCACTTCACCGCCCTCGCCGACGACTGGGACGTGGAGGAGCGGGCCCGGGCCACCCTCGACCAGCTCGGGCTCGACCACGTCGGCCTGGACCGGACGGTCGGCGAGATCTCGGGCGGCGAGTCGGTGCTGCTGCGGCTGGCCTCGCTGCTGCTCGCCCGGCCCGACGTGCTGCTGCTCGACGAGCCGACCAACAACCTGGACCTGCACGCCCGCGCCCGCCTGTACGAGGCGGTGGAGAACTGGTCCGGCGTCCTGGTCGTGGTCAGCCACGACCGCGAACTCCTGGAGCGCGTCGACCAGATCGCCGACCTGCGCGACGGGACGGTCGCCTGGTACGGCGGCAGCTGGTCCGCGTACGAGACGGCGCTCGCCGCCGAACAGGACGCGGCGGAGCGGATGGTGCGCGTCGCCGAGGCCGACGTACAGCGGCAGAAGCGGGAGCTGGTCGACACGCAGGTCAAGGCGGCCCGGCGCAAGCGGTACGGGCAGAAGAGCTTCGAGAACAAAGTCGCCTCCAAGATCGTGGCGAACGGCCGGAAGCGGGACGCGCAGGTCACCGCGGGCAAGCAGCGCACACTGCACTCCGAGCGCCTCTCGGAGGCCCGGGAGCGGCTCGACGCCGCGGTGGAGGCGGTGCGGGACGACGACGAGATCCGCGTCGAACTGCCCCGCACCTCGGTGCCGCCGGGTCGCGAGGTCCTGTTCCTGCGCGACCTGGAGCTGCGGTACGGGGCCCGCGTCGGGGGCGAGTTCGAGCTGCGCGGCCCGGAGCGCATCGCACTGGTCGGCCGGAACGGGGCCGGGAAGACGACGCTGCTGCGGACGATCGCCGGGGAGTTGGAGCCGCTGGCGGGCGAGACGGAGGCGCGGGTGCCGCTCCGCTTCCTGCCCCAGCGGCTCGACGTCCTCGACGACGGGCTGAGCGTGGTCGAGAACGTGGCCCACCTCGCGCCCACGGCGACGGGGAACGCGATCAGGGCGAGGCTGGCCCGGTTCCTGTTCCGGGGGGCGCGGGCCGATCAGGCCGTGGGCACCCTGTCGGGCGGCGAGCGGTTCCGGGCGACGCTCGCCGCGCTGCTCCTCGCGGAGCCGGCCCCGCAGCTGCTGATGCTGGACGAGCCGACGAACAACCTGGACATGGCGTCCGTACGGAAACTGACGGCCGCCCTCGACGCGTACGAGGGGGCGCTGATCGTGGCGAGCCACGACGTGGCGTTCCTGGAGTCGCTGGGGATCACCCGGTGGCTGCTGCTCGACGGTGAGCTGCGGCCGACGACGGCGGAGGAGGTTCGGGAGACGGTGGCGGTGCCGCGCTAGCGGTACCGGATCCGCGCCGGCGGTGTCGGATCCGCGCCGACGGTGCGGCGGAGGTGGCGGTGGCGGTGGCGGTGGCCGAGGTTGGCGGCGGTGGCGGTACGGCGCTAGCGGTGGAGTAACGCCCAGGACTTGGTGCCGCCGCCGGGAGTGAGGACGGGGGCGAGTCCCCAGTCGCCGCCGTGCGAGTCGACCGCCGCGGCCAGCAGCCACATGCTGCGGCTGCGGCGGTCGCGGCACTCCTCGGCCGCGGCGGGCGCGGCGTGGGCGGGGTGCTGGTCGTAGACCACGATCCGCAGCGCCTCGTACCGCCAGCGGACGCGCAGGATCATCTCGCGGTCGGGGGTGAACCGGTAGGCGCCGGCGACGAGTTCGGAGGCGGCGAGGGCGGCGGTCTCACCGAGGTCGGACAGGCCGTGGCGGTTCAGGAGCGAGGTGACGGACTCGCGCGCGAGTCCGGCGCAGTAGGCGCCTCCGGGGAGGCGCATCGAGTAGCTGAGGTTCTCCGTGGCGGGGGGTATGGGCCCGGCCGCGGCGGCGGACGGGAGGCAACGCAGTGCGCCCTTCATCGGGTTGCTCACATTTCCTGTGCATGGGGGGATACCTGCACACGGTCTCGGTAGCCCCGTGTGAGACTTGCGCTACCGACCGTAGCGTACGACCGGAGCACAGTGCTACTACTTGCAGGCACTCACGGCATTTCGGCCAAATCGACGCCCCTCCGGGCCGTCGCGGTCACGGAGCGAAGGGAAGACGGAGCGTGCCACCCAGGAGCAGCCCGACCGCACGGCAGCAGCGGCTCGGGAGCGAACTGCGCAAACTGCGCGAACAGTCGGGCATGTCGGCCCAGCAGGCCGCGGCCCTCCTGGGCGTCGACCGCACCCGGATCCCGCACATCGAGGCCGGCCGCTTCGGAATCAGCGCCGAACGCGTCCGGACCCTCGCCTTCAACTACGGCTGCCCGGACACCGCGCTGGTCGACCTGCTCGCCGCGATGGCCAGGGAACGGGACCGGGGCTGGTGGGAGGGACACCGCGGACTGCTGCCTCCCGCACTGATCGACATCGCCGAACTCGAGTTCCACGCGGCGGAGTTGCACACCGCCGTCACCACCCACATCCCGGGCCTCCTGCAGACCGAGGAGCACGCGCGGGCCGTCTTCGACACCGCCGTCCCCCCACTACCGGGACCCGATCTGGAGGCCCGGCTCGCCCTGCGGCTGCGCCGCCAGGAGGTCCTGCACCGCGACCGGCCGGTGCGCTACGAGGCCGTGATCCACGAGGCGGCGCTGCGCATGCGGTTCGGCGGCCCGAAGGTCACGCGGGACCAGCTGGAGCACATCCTGGCCCACACCGACCGCTCCACCGTCTCCGTCCGCGTGATCCCCTTCGCCGCGGGGGGTTTCCCGGGCGCCGGCCAGTCGTTCACCTATGTGTCCGCGCCCGTGCCGCAGCTCGACACCGTGCAGCTCGACTCCTCCCACGGCTCGCTCCTCCTCGACACCGACATGCAGCTGCGCCGGTACCGCGGCCTGCTGGACCGGCTGCGCGGGCTCGCGCTGCCGGAGGCCGAATCACGCGCGTTCGTCCGAGCCATAGCCCAGGATCTGTGAAGGACCCCTCACCATGAACAGCGTCACCGACTCCCCCGCCGCCCGCACCGCCCCGACCGCCCCCGCCGTCGAGATCGACTGGAGCGCCCCGTTCTGCAGCGAGGGCGCGAACTGCTTCCGCTTCGGCCTGGACGACTCCGGCCACGCGTACATCGGCTCGACGCTCACCCCCGGCGCGTACGTCAGCGACTCGGTGGAAGCGCTGCGGGCGCTGATCTCCGCGGTGAAGGCCGGCGCCGCCGACCACCTGCTCTGAGCGGCCGCGCGTCTGCGCTGCGTAGTCGTCCGGAGGCCCGGAAGCGGCCTCCGCGGACGTGACCTGCGTCTCCGGCACCCCCGCCGAGCAGCGCACATAACGGAACGTAACCGGACATCGCCGGGACGGGCTTGGCCGACGCCTTACGGAGCCTTAACCTACGGTCTCGTAACCTACGGATTCGTAGGTATGCCCGTATGCCCCCCTCTCCGTCCCCAGGAGTCCCCGTGACGCTCACCTCTCCCCCCCTCGGCAGCTCGACAGGGTGGACCGACGCACGGCTGCTCTACGCGCTGGAAGAGGTCGTGGAGAAGGAGCTCAACCGGCACCTCAAGGTCACCAAGGACTGGATGCCGCACGAGTACGTGCCCTGGTCCGACGCCCGGAACTTCCCCGGCCTCTTCGAGGACGGCGAGGCCTGGGACCCGGCGCAGTCCAAGGTGACCGAGATCGGCAAGATCGCCCTCGTCGTGAACCTGCTCACCGAGGACAACCTCCCGAGCTACCACCACGAGATCGCCAGCCTCTTCGGCCGCGACGGCGCCTGGGGCACCTGGGTGCACCGCTGGACCGCCGAGGAGGGCCGCCACGGCATCGTGATGCGCGACTACCTGCTCGCCTCGCGCGCCGTCGACCCGGACAAGCTGGAGCAGTTCCGGATGGCCCACATGAGCGAGGGCTTCGAGTCCGACAACCGGCACTCGATGCTGCACTCGGTGGCGTACGTCGCCTTCCAGGAGCTCGCGACCCGGATCTCGCACCGCAACACGGGCCACCAGTCCGGCGACCCGGTGTGCGACCGGATGCTCTCCCGCATCGCCACCGACGAGAACCTGCACATGGTCTTCTACCGCAACCTGCTCGGCGCGGCCTTCGAGATCGCCCCCGACCTGACCATGCAGGCCGTGCGGGACGTGGTGGTCAACTTCCGGATGCCCGGACACGGCATGCCCGGCTTCGAGCGGGCGGCGGCGCAGATGGCGATCGGCGAGATCTACAACATGCGCATCCACCACGACGACGTCCTCCAGCCCGTCCTCCGCTTCCTCAAGGTGCTCCAGATCGACGGTCTGGGCCCCGACGGTCTGCGCGCGCAGGAGGAGCTGGGCCTCTACATGAACGGCCTGGACAGCGAGGCGAGCAAGTTCGACGAGAAGCTCGCGGCCCGCAAGGCCCGCATGGCGGCCCGAGCGGCCGGCTGACCCACCGGCAGGAACCAGCCCGGAACGCGGGGCGGCTCAGCGGCGCAGCCGCGTGAGCCGCCCCCCCGCCAATTACGAGAGGCCGCCCCCGACCCCCAACCACACCGCGTGGCGGAGCGCGG
>NZ_JBHJQI010000155.1:0-20064 GCF_042262805.1 Streptomyces sp. NPDC056361 | reverse complement strand
AGCGCCGATGGTACTGCAGGGGGGACCCTGTGGGAGAGTAGGACGCCGCCGAACAATCATTAGCCTCAACCCCCGGACTTTGTCCGGGGGTTGAGGCATTTTTGCGTTGTGGTGGCGGAAGGGACCCCGTGCGGGGGGAGGGGGTGGCTGAGGGTAAGGTCGGGGGGCAATGTCGGCACCAGCCCAGCAGGAGGCCCCCGGGTGGAGGTCCAGGAGACTCGCGTTCAGACGGACCGGGTCCTCACCATCCCCAACATTCTCAGCATGGCGCGCCTCGCTGGCGTGCCGCTGTTTCTGTGGCTGATTCTCCGTCCGGAGTTCGGCGGGCCCAACAGTGACGGGTGGGCGCTCCTCGTCCTGATGCTCAGTGGTGTCAGCGACTATCTCGACGGCAAGCTCGCCCGGCGCTGGAACCAGATCAGCAACCTCGGCCGGCTGCTCGATCCGGCCGCCGACCGGCTGTACATCCTGTCGACGCTCGTGGGACTCACCTGGCGGGAGATCCTGCCGCTGTGGCTGACCGCCGCGCTTCTGGCGCGCGAGGCCATGCTGCTGGTCATGGTGGGAATCCTCCGGAGGCACGGTTACCCGCCGCCGCAGGTGAACTTCCTCGGGAAAGCTGCGACTTTCAACCTGATGTACGCGTTCCCGTTGCTGCTTCTCAGTGACGGAACGGGCTGGCTGTCGTCACTCGCTGAAGTTTTCGGGTGGGCCTTCGCCGGATGGGGTACAACTCTGTATTGGTGGGCAGGGATCCTCTACGTGGTCCAGGTCCGTCGACTCGTGAAGGCGGATACATCGGCCGATTGAGCCCGTCCGTCCTGTGTCGAGCAGCGTCGCCGGCAACAACGAGGACATCCGAGGGCTACTAGCGGACAGGTGAAGTCGGCAGGACCGTCGTCTCTTCAAGGAGGACGCTTCCGACATGAAGGCCGTCGTGATGGCCGGTGGCGAAGGAACACGCCTTCGCCCGATGACCTCGAGCATGCCCAAGCCTCTGTTGCCGGTCGTGAACCGGCCGATCATGGAGCACGTCCTACGACTGCTCAAGAGGCACGGTCTCAACGAGACCGTCGTCACCGTGCAGTTTCTCGCCTCACTCGTCAGGAACTACTTCGGCGACGGCGAGGAGCTCGGGATGGAGCTCACGTATGCCAACGAGGAGAAGCCACTCGGTACAGCGGGAAGTGTGAAGAACGCCGAGGAAGCGTTGAAGGACGACGCTTTTCTCGTCATCTCGGGTGACGCGCTCACCGACTTCGACCTGACCGATCTGATCGCTTTCCACAAGGAGAAGGGCGCCCTCGTCACGGTCTGTCTGACCAGGGTGCCGAATCCGCTGGAATTCGGGATCACGATCGTCGACGAAGAGGGAAAGGTCGAGCGCTTCCTGGAGAAACCCACCTGGGGCCAGGTCTTCTCGGACACCGTGAACACGGGTATCTACGTGATGGAGCCCGAGGTCTTCGACTACGTCGAGGCGGACGTTCCGGTGGACTGGTCGGGAGATGTCTTTCCGCGGCTCATGAAGGACGGCAAGCCGATCTACGGCTATGTCGCCGAGGGCTACTGGGAGGACGTCGGCACCCATGAGAGCTATGTGAAGGCCCAGGCCGACGTCCTGGAGGGCAAGGTCCAGGTCGACATCGACGGCTTCGAGATCTCACCGGGGGTCTGGGTCGCCGAGGGTGCCGAGGTGCATCCGGAGGCCGAGCTGCGCGGGCCGCTGTACATCGGCGACTACGCCAAGGTCGAGGCCGGTGCCGAAATCCGTGAGCACACCGTCATCGGCTCGAACGTCGTCGTGAAGAGCGGCGCCTTCCTGCACAAGGCTGTCGTGCACGACAACGTGTACATCGGCCAGCAGAGCAATCTGCGCGGCTGTGTGATCGGGAAGAACACCGACATCATGCGGGCCGCCCGGATCGAGGACGGGGCCGTCATCGGGGACGAGTGCCTGATCGGTGAGGAATCGATCGTGCAGGGCAACGTCCGGGTGTATCCGTTCAAGACGATCGAGGCCGGCGCCTTCGTCAACACCTCGGTCATCTGGGAGTCCCGGGGACAGGCCCATCTCTTCGGGGCGCGGGGCGTCTCCGGGATCCTGAACGTGGAGATCACGCCCGAGCTGGCCGTGCGGCTGGCGGGGGCGTACGCCACGACCCTGAAGAAGGGGGCGACGGTCACCACCGCGCGCGACCACTCCAGGGGTGCGCGGGCGCTGAAGCGGGCCGTGATCTCGGCGCTGCAGGCAAGCGCCATCGACGTACGGGATCTGGAGAACGTGCCGCTGCCGGTGGCGCGGCAGCAGACCGCGCGGGGAAGCGCCGGCGGGATCATGGTGCGGACCTCGCCCGGAGTGCCGGACTCCGTGGACATCATGTTCTTCGACGAACGGGGTGCGGACCTCTCGCAGGGCGGGCAGCGGAAGCTCGACCGGGTGTTCGCGCGGCAGGAGTACCGGCGGGCGTTCCCCGGGGAGATCGGTGACCTGTCGTTCCCGGCGAGCGTGTTCGACTCGTACACCGGCTCGCTGCTGAGGAACGTCGACACCTCGGGGATCGCCGAGGCGGGACTGAAGGTCGTGGTGGACGCCTCCAACGGGAGTGCGGGGCTCGTGCTGCCCAGCCTGCTCGGGCGGCTCCAGGTCGACTCGCTGACGATCAACCCCGGGCTCGACGAGTCGCGGCCCACCGAGTCGGCCGAGAGCCGGCGGGCCGGGCTCGTGCGGCTGGGGGAGATCGTGGCGTCGGCGCGGGCCGCGTTCGGGGTGCGGTTCGACCCGGTCGGTGAGCGGCTCTCGCTCGTGGACGAGCGGGGGCGGATCATCGAGGACGACCGCGCCCTCCTGGTGATGCTCGACCTGGTGGCGGCCGAGCGGCGGTCGGGGCGGGTCGCGCTGCCGGTGACGACCACGCGGATCGCGGAGCAGGTCGCCGCGTACCACGGCACGCAGGTGGAGTGGACGACGACCTCGCCCGACGACCTCACGAGGGTCGGGCGGGAGGAGTCGACGATCTTCGGCGGTGACGGGCGCGGCGGGTTCATCGTGCCCGAGTTCAGCAGCGTCTTCGACGGGGCCGCCGCGTTCGTGCGGCTGATCGGTCTGGTGGCGCGGACGCAGCTCACGCTGAGCCAGATCGACGCGCGGATCCCGCGGGCGCACGTCCTCAAGAAGGACATCGCGACCCCGTGGGCCGTGAAGGGACTGGTGATGCGCCGGGTGGTGGAGGCGGCGGGCAGCCGGTCCGTGGACACCACCGACGGAGTACGGGTGGTCGAGGCGGACGGGCGCTGGGTGATGGTGCTGCCCGACCCCGCCGAGGCCGTCACCCATCTGTGGGCGGAGGGGCCCGACGACGCCTCCGCCCAGGCACTGCTCGACGAGTGGGCCGAGGTGGTCGACAGCGCAGGTCGCTGACGGATCGGAGTGTCAGGCCGGGAGGCGCCCGCGGGGCGTCTCCCGGCCTGAGACGGGGGGCATTCGGCGGTATGCCGTGCGACGTGCGACGATGTGCGGCATGTCGCAGCAGCCCCCCGTTCGGAGCACCGGATCACCGCCGCCGCGCCCGGACGCGTCGATGTCGCTGCTGAACAACGTGATAGACCATGCGCTCGACGACGGCTACGCCGAGGCGACGGCCCGGCGCGCGGCCGACGGAGGCGGGCTGCCCCGCAGCCTGCGTGCCAAGCTCGGTGTCGCCGCCGGCCTGGTGCTCGCGGCCGCCGTGGTGACCGTCGGCGCGGCCGAGGCGCGGATCTCCGCGCCGGTCGTCGCCAAGGAGCGGCAGGAGCTGATCGACCGGATCGAGGCGGAGACCTCGAACGCGGATCGGCTGGAGCAGGACATCGAGCGGATCCGGAGCGAGGTCGGGAACCGCCAGCGGCAGGCGCTGCAGCAGCACGGTGGCGACCAGGCCGAGCTCGTGGCGCTGCTCTCGGGAGCGACCGCGGTCCACGGACCCGGCGTGAAGCTCGTGATCGACGATGCCAAGGGCACCGACAGCGGTGGCGGCGGGCCGAGGGAGAGCAGCGGCTTCTCCGACACGGGCCGGGTGCGCGACCGGGACATGCAGCGCGTGATCAACGGGCTGTGGGAGTCGGGCGCCGAGGCCGTCGCGATCAACGGGCAGCGGCTGACGTCGCTGTCCGCGATCAGGGCCGCGGGCGACGCCATACTGGTCGACAACCGGCCGCTGGTGCCGCCGTACACCGTCCTCGCGATCGGGGACGGGCAGCGGCTGAGCACCGCGTTCCAGGACAGCGCCGACGGGCAGTACCTGCACGCGCTGGTGGAGAACTTCGGGATCAGGAGCGGCATCTCGGCCGAGGGCGACGTGAGCCTGCCGGCCGCGCCGAGTCTGACCGTACGTACCGCAGAGCCGAGGGGGGCCGGGGCGGCGACGCCGTCCGGTCGGGCCACGGCCGACACAGGGAAGGGCACATCGTGATCGCCGTACTGGGCCTGATCGTCGGAGTCGTGGTCGGACTGTTGGTCCGTCCCGAGGTTCCGGCGGTGGTCGAGCCCTATCTTCCGATCGCCGTGGTCGCCGCCCTCGACGCGGTGTTCGGCGGCCTGAGGGCCATGCTCGACGGCATCTTCGTCGACAAGGTCTTCGTGGTGTCGTTCCTGTCGAACGTGGTGGTGGCCGCGCTGATCGTCTTCCTCGGCGACAAGCTGGGCGTGGGCGCGCAGCTGTCGACCGGTGTGGTCGTCGTGCTCGGCATCCGGATCTTCTCCAACGCGGCCGCCATCCGGCGCCATGTCTTCCGGGCGTGAGGCCGATGAGCGAGAACTCCCAGAATCCCGAGAACCCCGAGATCCCCGAGGACGCGGAGGTCTCCGAGAACCCGGAGATCGCCGAGAAGCCGGAGGACTCCGAGGGTGTCGGCGGTGCCGAGAGCCCGCGGACGCCCGAGCGGCGGGTGCCGGAGGAGCCGCGGAAGGCCGAGGGCGCCGGGAAGCCGGACGCCGGGTCCGCGGTGCCGGAAGGTTCCGCGGAGGACGGCGCCGTGCGCGAGGACGTCCCGGTGTCGGTGCCGCCGGCCGCGGTACCCGGGGCCGAGGCGAGCGGGCGGCGGAGGCTGGCCTCCGCGCTGTGGCCGCCGCGGGTGACGCGGGCCCAACTCATCGTGGCGCTCCTGCTGTTCGTCCTCGGTCTGGGGCTGGCCATCCAGGTCTCCTCGACCAGTGAGAACAGCGCCCTGCGCGGGGCGCGCCAGGAGGACCTGGTGCGGATCCTCGACGAGCTCGACGACCGCACCCAGCGCCTGGAGGACGAGCAGGCCCGCCTGGAGAAGCAGCGCTCCGAGCTGGAGTCCAGCTCGGACCAGGCCGAGGAGGCGCGCAAGCAGACCCAGGAGAAGGAGCAGCAGCTCGGCATCCTGGCCGGCACCGTCGCCGCCCAGGGGCCCGGCATCACCCTGACCATCGGCGACCCCGGCGGTGCCGTCGAGTCGGACATGCTGCTCGACGCCATCCAGGAGCTGCGCGCGGCGGGTGCCGAGGCGATCCAGGTCAACGGTGTGCGAGTGGTCGCGGACAGTTATTTCACCGGCAGCGGTGAAGACATGCGAATCGATGGAACGAAGGTGGGTGCTCCGTACGTCTTCAAGGTCATCGGCAAGCCGGAGGATCTCGAGCCCGCGCTCAACATTCCCGGCGGTGTCGTGCAGACCCTGGAGAAGGAGCAGGCCACGGCCACGGTGGAGCGGTCGGCGAAGATCGTCGTCGACGCCTTGCGACCCGCGAAGCGGCCTGACTACGCTCAGTCGTCCTCGCAGTGAGAGGGGACGAGGGGGTCCCGCGACAAGGGCACGGCGTTGCGGGGGGTCGGCGCACCACAACGGTGGTGCGTGGTGGAAACTGTCCGGAGGATACGGACGTTGTGAAGGTGTCCGGGTCGGCAGGTGTGATGGATTTCGGTTCGTCCTGCCCCACGGGCGGGTCTGTTTCGGTCAAGGGGAATCGCCCGTGAGTTTTTTTGCGAAGTTGTTCGGCAAGAGCGGACGCGAGGACGGCGGCAACGCCCGGCACCGCGCGCCGCGCCACGCCCAGGAGGAGGAGCAGGGCGGCGAACGCCCGCTGTTCCGCGATGAGGTCGGCGGCGGTGACATTTCGGGCACTCAGGGCGCGTCGTCTGTTGACCACGCCGGGGCCGCCCGCATAGGTTTCGGAGAACCATCAACCTCAGGTACGGGTGGAGGGTTTACCCCCGATCCGTACGCGACACAGACCTCCGCGGGGATGCCGCGACAGGAGGACGCGTCCATGCCGGTGTGTACGAGGTGCGGTCACCGCAACACGGCCGACAGCCGCTTCTGCTCCCACTGCGGCACGCCGCTGCGGGGCGGGGTCGCCGCCGAGCGCGCGTCGGAGACGACGTCGACGATCTCCATCTCGGGCCTCGAGGCGTACGACGCCGAGGTCACCGGCCAGACGCAGCTGCCGTCGCTCTCTCCCGAGGCGCTGGCGGCCGTGGAGGCGCTGCCCCTGGGCTCCGCGCTCCTCGTGGTGCGCCGGGGACCGAACTCCGGCAGCCGCTTCCTGCTCGACGGTGAGCTGACCACGGCCGGCCGTCACCCGCAGAGCGACATCTTCCTGGACGACTTCACGGTCTCCAGGCGCCACGTCGAGTTCCGCCGGGCGCAGGACGGCAGCTTCACCGTCGCCGACGTCGGCAGCCTCAACGGCACGTACGTCAACCGTGAGCCGATCGACTCGGTCGTTCTGTCCAACGGCGACGAGGTGCAGATCGGCAAGTACCGGCTGGTCTTCTACTCGAGCCAGCGAGGCGTGTGACGCCTCGGAGAAGCCCTTCAGGGAAGGTTCATGCTGCGAACACCGACGGGCGGTGCCGGATCCGGCACCGCCACCGCGGGCGACCGGCTGGTCAGCATCGGCACGGTGCTGAACCAGCTGCGCGACGAATTTCCCGAAGTGACGATCTCCAAGATCCGGTTCCTGGAGGCCGAGGGGCTGGTCGAGCCCCGGCGGACGGCCTCCGGATACCGGAAGTTCAGCCCGCAGGACGTGGAGCGGCTCGCCCAGATCCTGCGGATGCAGCGGGACCACTACCTTCCGCTGAAGGTCATCCGTGAGCACCTCGACGCGCTCGCCCGCGGGGAGCAGATCAAGCTTCCGGCGCCCGGGCGCCGGCGGGACCTCGTCGAGGGTGCCTGGGAGCAGGACGCGGAGCCGCCGACCGCTGCGCGGATCGGGCGGGCAGAGCTGATCGCCGCCGCCGAGGTGACCGAGACCGAGCTCGCCGAATGGGAGTCGTACGGTCTGATCGCCGAGACGGAGGGCGGAGGCTACGACGCGGAGAGCGTGACGGTCGCCAGACTCGTAGCGGATCTGGGGAGATTCGGTCTGGAACCCCGTCACCTGCGGGCCGTGAAGGCCGCCGCCGATCGGGAGGCCGGGCTCATCGAACAGGTGGTCGCGCCGCTGCGCCGGCACCGGAATCCGCAGACCAGGGCCCATGCGGAGGCCACCGCGCAGGAACTCGCCGCGCAGTCCGTACGGCTGCACGCGGCGCTGGTGCAGACGGCTCTGGGCATCCGGCTGCAGTGACGCCGGGAGGGCCCGACTATCCAAACCGGTCGGGCACGTCCTAGGGTTGCTGTGTGAACGAGCTCGACGTTGTGGGTGTCCGGGTGGAAATGCCCTCCAACCAGCCGATCGTGCTCCTGCGTGAAGTGGGAGGCGATCGGTACCTCCCCATCTGGATCGGACCGGGGGAGGCGACCGCGATCGCCTTCGCCCAGCAGGGGATGGCGCCGCCGCGGCCGCTGACGCACGACCTGTTCAAGGACGTGCTGGAGGCCGTGGGCCAGGAGCTCACCGAAGTCCGCATCACGGATCTGCGTGACGGGGTCTTCTACGCCGAGCTGGTCTTCGCCAGCGGCGTCGAGGTGAGCGCGCGCCCGTCCGACGCGATAGCGCTGGCCCTGCGGACCGGGACGCCGATCTTCGGCAGTGACAGTGTGCTGGACGACGCCGGCATCGCGATTCCGGATGAGCAGGAGGACGAGGTGGAGAAGTTCCGCGAGTTCCTCGACCAGATCTCACCGGAGGACTTCGGGACCAACAGCCAGTGAGGCGCGACGCCGCGGCCGGAGGCCGTTCGCGGGGTGCTGTCAGAGCATTCGAGTAGCCTTTCCCCGGTGAGAGTTTAGGGAAACCACTCTCAGGGTGATTATCACTCGGCGTGCCGAGTGTGGCGATCGTTGACGCACCCCTGGTGACTGCCTACCTTCGTGTGGGCAGGTCAAGGACGGAGGGTCGGCGTGATGAGCAGCGCGGACGGTACGGCAGGAAGCTCGCTCGGACGTGTGTCCGGGGAGAGCGGTCCGTATCCGCTTCACGGCAGTGTGGGCGACTTCGGGACGGACGCGAGTGCCGGCGCGGCGGACGACGCGGTGGGCTATCGCGGACCGACGGCCTGCGCGGCCGCCGGGATCACCTATCGCCAGCTGGACTACTGGGCGCGCACCGGGCTCGTGGAGCCGAGCGTGCGGCCCGCGTACGGGTCGGGGACGCAGCGGCTGTACAGCTTCCGCGACGTCGTCGTGCTGAAGATCGTCAAGCGCTTCCTCGACACCGGGGTGGCGCTGCAGAACATCAGGGCCGCGGTGCAGCACCTGCGTGCCCGGGGCTTCCGCGATCTGGAGCGGATGACGCTCATGAGCGACGGGGCCACGGTCTACGAGTGCTCGTCGCCGGACGAGGTCGTCGACCTGCTCCAGGGCGGGCAGGGCGTCTTCGGCATCGCCGTCGGGGTGGTGTGGCGGGACGTCGAGGCGGCGCTGTCGCAGCTGCACGGGGAGCGCGTCGACACGGGCGAGACGCTCGTCGGGCACAACCCGGGGGACGAGCTCGCGAGGCGGCGGCGCGACAAGGCCGTCTGAACGGAATCCTGGCTTTCGCGGCCCCGCCGACTCGGTGCGGGGCCGTTGTCAGTGGCGTAGGGCAGCATCGGAACCGTGAGAGCCGCGCCGACGATCCTGCATCTCGACATGGATGCGTTCTTCGCCGCCGCCGAGCAGGCGGCGAAACCCAGCCTGCGCGGAAAGCCCGTCGTGGTCGGCGGTCTGGGGCCGCGGGGCGTGGTCGCCACGGCCTCCTACGAGGCGCGGCGCTTCGGGGTGCACTCGGCGATGCCGATGGGGCAGGCCCGGCGGCTCGCGCCGAACGCCGCCTATCTGGTGCCGCGATTCACCTTCTACCGGTCGATCAGCGAGCAGGTGATGGAGCTGCTGGGCCGGCTGTCGCCGCTCGTGGAGCCGCTCAGCCTGGACGAGGCGTTCGTCGACCTGGAGGCCGGGGGCGTCGCCGACGACAGTGCGGGCGCGCGGGCGGCGGGGGAGCGGCTGCGGGCCGACATCCTGGCGACGACGGGGCTGACGGGGTCCGTGGGGCTCGCGGGCTCGAAGATGATCGCGAAGATCGCGTCCGAGGAGGCCAAGCCGAACGGGCTCGTGCTCATCGAGCCGGGCACCGAGCGGGAGCTGCTGGGGCCGAGGTCCGTGCGGATCCTGCCCGGGGTCGGGCCCGCGACCGGGGAGCACCTGCGGCGGGCCGGCATGACCACCGTGTCCGATCTCGCGGAGGCGGGCGAGGACGAGCTCGTACGGCTCCTGGGGCGTGCGCACGGGACCTCGCTGTACCGGATGGCCCAGGGGTACGACGACCGGCCCGTGGTGGCCGAGCGGGACGCGAAGTCGGTGTCGGTCGAGGACACGTTCGACGTGGACCTGCACGACCGGGTGCGGATCAGGGTCGAGGTGGAGCGGCTCGCCGACCGGTGCGTGGGGCGGCTGAGGGCCTCGGGGCACTCGGGGCGGACGATCGTCCTCAAGGTGCGGCGGTACGACTTCTCGACGCTGACCCGGTCGGAGACGCTGCGGGGGCCCACGGACGACCCCGGCGTCGTACGGGAGGCGGTGGGGCGCCTCCTGGAGGCCGTGGACACGACCGGGGGCGTGCGGCTGCTCGGGGTGGGGGTGAGCGGGCTCGCGGACTACACGCAGGAGGACCTGTTCGCGCAGGCGGGTGCGGGCGTGGGGCCGGGGGCGTCCACGGGGGCGGGTGAGGGTTCGGATGCGGAGGAGGGGGCGGAAGGGGCTGAGGGCTCCTCTGCGGCTGCTGGGGCCCCTGTGGCGAGCGTGGGGGATGCGCCGGGTGCGGAGGGCGGGGGAGAGGCTGCCGGGCCCGTGGAGCGGCACTGGGCGCCCGGGCGTGACGTACGGCACGCGGTGTACGGGGCCGGCTGGGTGCAGGGCAGCGGGGTCGGGCGGGTCACCGTCCGGTTCGAGGAGCCTGGGTCGGCGGTGCCGGGGCGGGTCCGGACGTTCGCGGTGGACGACCCGGACCTGGAGGAGGGGGAGCCGCTGCCGTTGGTGGGGTGAGGGCGGCCGTGGTGGGGCGGCCCCTGGCCTGGCTGGGACGGCTGTGGGCGGTCTCGGGCGGCCGGGGGCGGCCTCGGTGGACGCGTCCCGCGCCACCCGCGCCACCCGCGCCGCCTGCGCGGGCGGGCGCGGGTGGGGCGGCGCGGCTGGTGCTGTGTGCTGTGCGGCTGTGCAAGGGGCCCCGGGCGGGAGCGCGGGGGTCAGGTGCCGTCCTGGCCGGCGAGGCGGCCGAAGTCGGTGTCGGGGTAGTCGGCGGGCGACGGGGGCAGGGTGAGGCTGTAGTGGCGATAGAGCTGGAGTTCCTGCTCCGGGGAGAGGTGGCGGCCGACGCCGAAGTCGGGGGCGTCCTTGATGAGTGATCGCTCGTAGGGGATGTGGAGGCCGTCGGCGAGGAGATCGCTGGGCTCCAGGGGGACGAAGGCGTCCCTGCTGAAGAGGCCGGTGCGAACGGCGGCCCATTCGGGGATGCCGGTCGCGTCGTCGAGGTACACCTCGTCCACGGTGCCGATCTTGTGTCCGTTCCGGTCGAACGCCTTGCGGCCGATCAGGCTGCGCGGATCGATGTCGGTCTGCACGGTCCCTCCAACTGGTCGCAACTGCTCTACACCCCTACGAAAGTGCACAACTGGGATGTCGGCCACTTGAGCGAAGGAACCCACAACCGCGCTGGTAGGCTGGCTGTGGCTGTCGACCCTGTGCGGGAGAGTCCCCCGGAGAAACCTTTCCGGTGGGCGCCGAAGGAGCAAATCCTCCCCGGAATCTCTCAGGCCCCTGTACCGCGCGGACGAGGTCACTCTGGAAAGCAGAGCGGTGCCCCCGGCGGCACGCGCTCTCACCGACGGTGAAAGCCGGCGTGCCCTGCGGCGTGCCGGTGAAACTCTCAGGTTGAGATGACAGAGGGGGAGGCCGTCCGGGTACCCGCGCCGTGGTGCCCCTCGCAGGTCGTGACGACCAGGAGGCCTCCGTACATGACCGCCAACCGCACTCCGCTCTCCGAGCTCGAACAGGGCATCCCGTTCGAGCAGCGGCACATCGGGCCCGACGCCGAGGCGCGCGCCAAGATGCTCGCCCAGGTCGGTTACGGCTCGCTCGACGAGCTCACCGCCGCCGCGGTGCCGGACGTGATCAAGAACGCCGAGGCGCTGGGCCTGCCCGCCGCCCGTACCGAGGCCGAGGTCCTCGCCGAGCTGCGCACGCTCGCCGACCGCAACCAGGTCCTCGCCCCGATGATCGGCCTGGGCTACTACGGCACCTTCACCCCGCCGGTCATCCTGCGCAACGTCATGGAGAACCCGGCCTGGTACACGGCGTACACGCCGTACCAGCCGGAGATCTCCCAGGGCCGCCTGGAGGCCCTGCTGAACTTCCAGACCATGGTCGCCGACCTGACCGGTCTGCCCACCTCCGGCGCCTCCCTCCTCGACGAGGGCACCGCCGCCGCCGAGGCCATGGCGCTGTCCCGCCGCGTCGGCAAGGTCAAGAACGGCGTCTTCCTCATCGACGCCGACGCCCTGCCGCAGACGATCGCCGTCATCGAGACCCGCGCCGAGCCGACCGGTGTCGAGGTCGTCGTCGCCGACCTGAGCGAGGGCATCCCCGCCGAGGTCGCCGAGCGCGGCGTCTTCGGCGTGCTGCTCCAGTACCCGGGCGCCTCCGGTGCCGTCCGCGACATCAAGCCGCTGATCGACGCCGCCCACGAGCTGGGTGCGATCGTCACCGTCGCCGCCGACCTGCTCGCGCTCACGCTGCTCACCTCGCCCGGTGAGCTCGGGGCCGACATCGCCGTCGGAACGACGCAGCGCTTCGGCGTGCCGATGGGCTTCGGCGGTCCGCACGCCGGCTACATGGCCGTCCAGGACAAGCACGCCCGCTCCCTGCCCGGCCGTCTCGTGGGCGTGTCCGTCGACGCCGACGGGAACCGCGCGTACCGCCTGGCCCTGCAGACCCGCGAGCAGCACATCCGCCGCGAGAAGGCCACCAGCAACATCTGTACCGCTCAGGTGCTGCTCGCCGTCATGGCCGGCATGTACGCCGTCTACCACGGCCCGGACGGCCTGAAGCAGATCGCGGAGCGCACGCACCGCTACGCCGCCATCCTCGCCGCGGGTCTGACCGCCGGGGGCGTCGAGCTCACCCAGGGCGCCTTCTTCGACACCCTCACCGCCCGCGTCCCGGGCAAGGCCGACGAGGTCGTGGCCGCCGCCCGCGAGGCCGGCGTGAACCTCCACCGCGTCGACGCCGACCTCGTGTCGATCTCGTGCGACGAGACCACCGGGCGCGAGCAGCTCGCCGCCGTGTGGGGCGCCTTCGGCGTCACCGCCGACATCGAGGCGCTGGACCTGGTCACCGAGGACACGCTGCCGGCCGCGCTGCTGCGCTCCGACGCGTACCTGACCCACCCGGTCTTCCACGCGCACCGCTCCGAGACCTCGATGCTGCGCTACCTGCGCAAGCTCGCGGACCGCGACTACGCGCTGGACCGCGGCATGATCCCGCTCGGCTCCTGCACGATGAAGCTGAACGCGACGACCGAGATGGAGCCGGTGACCTGGCCCGAGTTCGGCCAGATCCACCCGTTCGCCCCGGTCGAGCAGGCGCAGGGCTACCTCACGCTCATCACCGAGCTGGAGGAGCGCCTCGCCGAGGTCACCGGCTACGACAAGGTGTCGATCCAGCCCAACGCCGGTTCGCAGGGCGAGCTGGCCGGCCTGCTCGCCGTCCGCGCCTACCACCGCGCCAACGGCGACCTCCAGCGCACGGTCTGCCTCATCCCGTCCTCCGCGCACGGCACCAACGCCGCCTCCGCGGTGATGGCCGGCATGAAGGTCGTCGTCGTGAAGACCGCCGACGACGGCGAGGTCGACGTCGAGGACCTGCGGGCCAAGATCGCGCAGTACCGCGACGAGCTGTCGGTGCTGATGATCACCTACCCGTCCACGCACGGCGTGTTCGAGGAGCACGTCGCCGACATCTGCGCCGAGGTCCACGACGCCGGCGGCCAGGTGTACGTCGACGGCGCCAACCTCAACGCGCTGGTCGGTCTGGCCAAGCCGGGCAAGTTCGGCGGCGACGTCTCGCACCTGAACCTGCACAAGACCTTCTGCATCCCGCACGGCGGCGGCGGCCCCGGCGTCGGCCCGGTCGGCGTCCGCGCCCACCTCGCCCCGTACCTGCCGAACCACCCGCTCCAGCCCACCGCGGGCCCGGAGACCGGCGTCGGCCCGATCTCGGCCGCCCCGTGGGGCTCCGCGGGCATCCTGCCGATCTCGTGGTCGTACGTGCGCCTGATGGGCGGCGAGGGCCTCAAGCGCGCCACCCAGGTCGCCGTCCTCGCGGCGAACTACATCGCCAAGCGCCTGGAGCCGCACTTCCCGGTGCTCTACACCGGCCCGGCCGGCCTGGTCGCCCACGAGTGCATCGTGGACCTGCGTCCGCTCTCGAAGGAGACGGGCGTGACGGTCGACGACATCGCCAAGCGCCTCATCGACTACGGCTTCCACGCGCCGACGATGTCCTTCCCGGTGGCCGGCACGCTGATGATCGAGCCGACCGAGTCCGAGGACCTCACCGAGCTCGACCGCTTCTGCGACACGATGATCGCGATCCGCGGCGAGATCGAGAAGGTCGCCTCGGGCGTGTGGCCCGGCGACGACAACCCGCTGCACAACGCGCCGCACACCGCGGCCGCGCTGGGCGGCGAGTGGAACCACGCGTACACGCGTGACGAGGCGGTCTTCCCGGCCGGTGTCTCGGCCGCCGACAAGTACTGGCCGCCGGTGCGCCGCATCGACGGTGCCTTCGGCGACCGGAACCTGGTCTGCTCCTGCCCGCCGATGGACGAGTACGACAACTGAGCACGAGCCGAGGGCCGGTTCGGAGGATCTCCTCCGGGCCGGCCCTCGGCGTTTCCCTCGAACGGTGGCGCCGCCCGCTCAGGCGGCGGTGGTCACCTGACCCGCGGTCAGCGGACGGTGCGGGGCGATGATCTGCCCGTCCGGCAGCAGTTCGCCGGTGTCCTCGAAGAGCAGGACGCCGTTGCACAGCAGGCTCCAGCCCTGCTCCGGGTGGTGTGCCATCAGTCGGGCCGCCTCCCTGTCGGCGGAGTCGGCGGTCGGACAGGCAGGCTGGTGCTGGCACATGGGTGGGTTCTCTCGCTGCGTCGTAGTGGATGTCCTGCGGCTCTTCGCGCTCATCGCCGCCCCCGTCGGTCGGTTCGGTTCCGATCCCAGTGTTGCCCTACGGACGGTCATCCGCAGGTATTTCGCGGCAGCTCGTCCTCTCCGGGGAAGACGCATCACCCGCAGGGGCGGTTCAGGTCAACTGCACGGTCTCTTCGGGTGGTTCGGGGTGGTCCGAGCGGGCTAGTCCGTACGGGAGGGGTGTTCGGGCGCTCCGTTCGGGAGTGCGGCCCGGACAGCAGTGCGCCCCGTGACCCGACCGGGTCACGGGGCGGGGCGGCGCGTGCGGTGGATCAGGCGGGCGCCGCCGAGCCCAGGAGGGGCGGCGGCGCGAGACGCGTACTGAGGACGGGCAGGAGGTCGGCGACCTGGTAGGCCCGGTGGGCCGCGATCCCCGGCGGCGCGGGGGCGAGCGGCACCATCAGGTCGGCCGCGGCCGGGGCGACGGCGGTGCCTTCGGAGTCCGGGCCGGCGTGCAGCCAGAGGGTCAGCATGTAGAGCTCCGGTACGGAGAGCAGCCTTGGTTCGTACGCGACGGGCAGCGCCTCGGCCTGGAGCAGGGCCCGTTCCGTGGCGGTGACGTACGGCCCCTCGAAGAAGTGCGAGAACGTCCAGCCGTCCGGGGTGAGCATGGTGTCCGCGGCGGCGATCGCCCGGTCCCCGTGGCGGATCAGGAAGCGCCAGCCGGCGAGCCGGGTGCGGGGGGCGATCCCCGGTGCTCCGGCGACGCCGAGGACGTGCACGGGCAGCGGGCGTTCGGGGCTCAGTGGTCCCTGCGCGGCCCGGAGGGCGGGCGTTCGGGCCTCGCGGACGGCTGTCGGCGAGCCGAGGGCCGCGAGGACACTGCGGAGGGCCGGCGCAGGGGCCGGGGAGGGTCGGAGCATGGTGGGTCGCCTCTCACTCAGGAGACACGGTGATGCGTGGGCAGGTACGACGGCGCTGTCGGCGGCGGGGCCAGAGAGGGGCCATGAGGCCATGGCCGGGCGCCAACACTCTGCCTCGTCCGCGGAGTTTATACGACACGTGTTCACACAGTGTTTCCGCTAGACGTCGCCGATATTCCTGGCAAGGCGTCATCAGGCCGTAATCAAGGGGAGTTGAAGCGGAATCGTGACCTTGCCGCCGCTCTCACCTGCGATTCTCGCGCGGAGTCGGACGGCCGAATTCCGACCCCGTCCGACTCCGAGTTCCCCGGCAATAGGACATTGGTATATGTCGATTGTTCCGTGACCTCGGGATGTGCCGGTGGAGCACTCCGTCCAGCCTATCGTCCGACGGCCCGCATCCGCAGGCGTTGTGGATCAGCGGGGTGGGCATCATGGTCCCTGACACGCGGCCGTCGAGGGCGGCTGTCCACTCGGGGAGGGACGCTTCGATGGGGGAGAAGGTCGTGGCCGACGGGTTCGGCCCGTCCGACCGGCAGCAGTACCGGAGAAAGCTCCAGCAGTGTCTCGCGGGACTCGCGAGACTGCTGGCGGAGAAGAGGTTCGACCGGCCGCGCAATCTCATGGGCGTGGAGATCGAACTCAATCTCGCCGGTCCCGACGGACTGCCCCGCATGCTCAACGCGCCCGTTCTCGAAAAGATCGCGAGCGCCGATTTCCAGACCGAACTCGGATTGTTCAACCTCGAAGTGAACATCGCCCCCCACCAGCTGGGCGGGCGCGTATTCGACCGGCTCGCGGAAGAGATCGGCACCGGCCTCGGATATGCCGACCGCAAGGCCGCCGAACTCGACGCGGGCGTCGTCATGATCGGCATACTGCCCACGCTCGCGCAGAGCGACCTGGTCTTCGAGAACCTGTCGGCCGCCGACCGCTACACGCTCCTCAACGACCAGATCCTCGCCGCCCGCGGCGAGGACTTCACGCTCGACATCCACGGCGTCGAACGCCTGCTCTGCACCTCGGAGTCGATCGTGCCCGAGGCGGCCTGCACCTCGGTGCAGCTCCACCTGCAGGTGACGCCCGCCCGGTTCGCCGCCGTGTGGAATGCGGCGCAGGCGGTGTCGGGCGTCCAGATCGCGCTCGGTGCCAACGCGCCGTTCGTCTTCGGCCGCGAGCTGTGGCGCGAGTCCCGGCCACCGCTCTTCCTGCAGGCCACCGACACCCGGCCGCCCGAGCTCCAGTCCCAGGGCGTCCGGCCGCGCACCTGGTTCGGGGAGCGGTGGGTGGACTCGGTGTACGACCTCTTCGAGGAGAACGTCCGCTACTTCCCCGCCCTGCTGCCCATATGCGACGACGAGGACCCGCTCCTCGTCCTCGACGACGGCGGGGTGCCGCGCCTCCAGGAACTCGTCCTGCACAACGGCACGATCTACCGCTGGAACCGGCCGGTGTACGGCTGGGTCGACGGCGTCCCGCACCTGCGCGTCGAGAACCGCGTCCTGCCGGCCGGCCCGACCGTCGCCGACGTGATCGCCAACGCCGCCTTCTACTACGGCCTCGTGCGCTCGCTCGCCGACGACCCACGGCCGGTGTGGAAGCGGATGACCTTCGAGGACGCCGAGGCCAACTTCGACGCGGCCTGCCGCCACGGCATCGAGGCGGAACTGCGCTGGCCCCGGACCGGCCGCGCGGGCGGGATCGCCACCGTGCCCGCCGTACGGCTCGTCCTCGACGAGCTGCTGCCGCTGGCCGCCGCGGGGCTCGACGCCTGGCACATCGAGCCGGCGGACCGCGACCACTACCTCGGGATCATCGAGCAGCGGTGCCTGCGGCGGGTGAACGGCGCCTCCTGGCAGGCCGACACCTTCCACCAGGCCCTGGAGTCGGGCCTCGACCGCGAGGCCGCGCTCGCGGCGACGACCCGGCGCTACCGGACACTCATGCACGAGGGCGAGCCCGTGCACACCTGGCCCGTGGGCATCGACTGACGCCGACGGCACCCTCCCCGTCCCCGAGACCCGTCCGCCCCCTCGGGTTTCCCGGCGGACCATGGGTGATCATGTCAAGGTGGTCGCGTCCGGACCGGGGCCGACCCGTCCGGACGAGGCCGCCGGATCGGCGTGCGCCCGCGACGGGAAGTGGAGACAGGTGTGGTGTCGGAGCAATACGTGAGGGACGCTTCCCTGCCCCCGGGCGGTCTGCCGCGCAAGGTGCTGCGCTCCGAGACCCTGATCGTGCTGGCGCTCTCGCTCGGCGCGAGCGCGCTGTCGTCGCTCATCAGCTTCATCGGCTCCCTGACCAAGCCGGGCGCGCTGAAGGAGCAGGCGGCGACGCTCAACGGCTCGTACGCGCCGGGGCGGCCGTGGCTCGACCTGTCCTGGCAGCTCTTCGGCATCGCCTCCGCGCTCGTGCCGGTCGTCCTCGTGGCCCACCTGCTGATGCGCGAGGGCGCCGGCATGCGGGCCATCGGCTTCGACCGGACCCGGCCGTGGCCCGACCTAGGCCGCGGGGCCCTGGTCGCCGCGGGGATCGGGAGCGCGGGCCTCGCCTTCTACCTGGCCGCACGGGCCTCCGGGTTCAACCTGACCGTGGTGCCGGAGTCGCTGCCCGAGGTGTGGTGGAAGTACCCGGTACTGATCCTCTCGGCGGTGCAGAACTCCGTCCTGGAGGAGGTCATCGTCGTCGGGTACCTGCTGCGCAGGCTCGGCCAGTTGGGGTGGACCCCGATGGCCGCGCTGGTGGCGAGTGCGGTGCTGCGCGGCTCTTACCACCTCTACCAGGGCATCGGCGGCTTCCTCGGCAACGTGGTGATGGGCGTGGTGTTCGTCCTCCTCTACCGCCGCTGGGGTCGGGTCGGACCGCTGGTCGTGGCCCACGCGCTGCTCGACATCGTGGCCTTCGTCGGGTACGGGCTGCTCGCCGGGAAGGTGGGGTGGCTGCCCACGGGGTGACCCACGGGGTGACCGGGGCGGGCGGCGGAAGAGGGACGTGAGGAGCGGGGAGCGAGGAGAGGGGCGTGAGGAGGGGGGCGTACGGCCGGATCGGTCGTACGCCCCCGGTGGTTCCGTACGTCAGGCGTGCAGGTCGCCGTCGATGACCGTCACGGCACGGCCGGTCAGCAGGGTGCGCTCGCCGCGCAGGCGGGTGTGGACGAGCCCGGTGCGGGCGCCGCCCTGGAAGCCGATGAGGTCCTCGCGGCCGAACCGGGCCGCCCAGTAGGGGGCGAGGGCCGTGTGGGCGCTGCCGGTCACCGGGTCCTCGTCGATGCCGACGGCGGGGAAGAAGCCGCGGGAGACGAAGTCGTAGCCGCTGTCGGGGCGTTCGGCGGCCGCGGTGGCGATGACGCCCCGCGAGGAGAGCGCCGCGAGGGCGGCGAAGTCCGGGGTCAGGGAGCGGACCGTCGCCTCGTCGCGCAGTTCGACGACCAGGTCGCCGATGTGGGCGGCCGTGTCGTGGACGGCGACGACCTCGGCACCGAGGGCCTTCGCCAGGCCGTCGGGCACAGGGACGGGCGTCAGGGACGAGGTCGGGAAGTCCATGGTGATCGTGCCGTCCGCCGCGGCGGTGGCGCCGAGGACACCGGAGCGGGTCGCGAAGCGGACGGTGCCGCTCGCCTTCCCGGTGGTGTGCAGGACGTGGGCCGTGGCCAGCGTCGCGTGACCGCACATGTCCACCTCGGTGGTGGGGGTGAACCAGCGCAGGGCCCAGTCCGCGTCCCCGCCGGCCGGCAGCGGGTGGGCGAAGGCCGTCTCGGAGAGGTTGACCTCCGCGGCGACCTCCCGGAGCCAGGTGTCGTCCGGGAAGGAGTCCAGGAGCAGGACTCCGGCGGGGTTGCCGGAGAACGGCCGGTCGGTGAAGGCGTCGACGATTCGGAT
Source organism: Streptomyces sp. NPDC056361 (assembly GCF_042262805.1). Taxonomy (NCBI): domain Bacteria; kingdom Bacillati; phylum Actinomycetota; class Actinomycetes; order Kitasatosporales; family Streptomycetaceae; genus Streptomyces; species Streptomyces sp. NPDC056361. Next base: position 711 of record NZ_JBHJQI010000155.1, on the reverse strand, counting down.
GCGCATGTCACCGACCGTACAAGGGCCGGAAATCGGTAGGCCAAGGCCAATCGCCGAGAACTGGACCGGATCCGCCCGGCGTCTCGGGACGAGGGAGCGTGTGCCCACGCTCCCGGGCTCGTGCCGGAGGTTCGGCGCACGGTCACAGGGGGGCTTCGATGATGTTCGGGTATTCGGACGAATGGTGGGCGCTGCTGTTCGTCCCCGTCGTGCTGTGGGTTCCGTTCGGTCCGTTCGTCATGGGCGGCATGGGGGTGTGCTGCGCCCTGCGGCCCGGTTGGCGGGCGAGGTCGTGGTCGGTGCTGCTGCCGCTGGTGCCCGTCGGGGTCTCCTCCGTCGCCATGCTGATGCCGTGGAGCGAGCCGACGCGCACCGACGACCTCATCGGCTACCTCCTCGTGTACGTCCTGGGCATCACGGTGCTGCCGTGGGTGCTGGGGTACGGGACGACCAGGGTGGTGCGGGCGGTGCGGGGGGCCCGTGCCCGGCGGAAGGGGAGCGACGGGGCGGACGCCGCCGGGGCGGCGTAGGCCGACGGTTCGTCGGTCCACGCCGCCCCGGGGCGGGGGTGAGGTGCGCTCCGGGTCACTTCGGGTCGCGGTCGAAGACCGACTTGGACCAGAGGTAGCCGAGGACGGTGAGGCCGAGGCACCAGGCGACGGCGATCCAGCCGTTGTTGCCGATCTCGGTGCCGAGGAGGAGGCCGCGGAG
>NZ_JBHJQI010000154.1:0-20121 GCF_042262805.1 Streptomyces sp. NPDC056361 | reverse complement strand
CCCCCTCCGAGGGGACGGGCGGCCGTCGGGGTGCGGGGTCAGCCGTTGCGCGGGACGGGGAAGGCCGGCGCGCGGGGGTCCTCGCGGAGGGCGGAGCTGCCCGAGGTGGGCTGCGGGGGCATCGAGCGGGCGGCGGGAACCGAGGGGAGCGTGCGGGTCACGCCCGGCTCCACCGTGTGCTCCTGCTCCGCGGCGATGCCCTGCTGGGGCGCGCGCCGGGCACCGTAACGGCGGTGGACGGCCTGCTTGGTGACTCCGAGCGCGGAACCGACCGCGTCCCACGAGAAACCGAGCGAGCGGTCGAAGTCGACCGCTGCGGTCACCAGGGTCTCGACGCTGTCCCGCAGCTCCTGGGCGAGTCGGACGGTCGGGGCGGGCGCGCGCCCGTAGACGACGAAGCCCGTCGACGGGCCGGAGCGGCGAGGGCGGTAGACATTGCCCAGCTGGGCCGTGAGCGTGCGCAGTGCGTCCACCTGCCGCCGGACCCGCTCGATGTCCCGCACCAACAGGTGCAGACTCGCCCGGGCTTGGGCGTCGTGGGTTGCGTGGTCGGCCATGTGAAAGCCTCTCGAACCGGCGTTTAAGGGGGCGGGTCGCAGGGGGGAACGGCGACCCGATTCGGTCAATCTCTCTTGACCAACGCGCCACCGGGAGTTGGGTCACGCTGCGGGGGCGTACACGCATATGCGCAGGGCGCTCGTCCTCACGTACGCCCCCTTGTCCCGGGGCATCTAGACTGGTGCGCTGCCCGCAAAGCCCCCGGAGAGACAGGCAGTCGCCACCCATGAAGCTCGTCTTCGCAGGCACCCCCGAGGTCGCCGTCCCCGCCCTGGACGCCCTGCTCGCCTCCGGCCGGCACGAGGTGGCGGCCGTGGTCACCCGGCCGGACGCTCCGGCGGGACGCGGCCGGCGGCTCGTGGCCAGCCCGGTGGCCCAGCGGGCGGAGGAGGCCGGGATCGAGGTCCTGAAGCCGGCCCGGCCGCGCGACGAGGACTTCCTCGCCCGGCTGCGGGAGATCGCGCCCGACTGCTGCCCGGTCGTCGCCTACGGCGCGCTGCTGCCCAAGGTCGCCCTCGACATCCCCGCCCGCGGCTGGGTCAACCTGCACTTCTCGCTGTTGCCCGCGTGGCGCGGCGCGGCCCCCGTGCAGCACTCCCTGATGGCCGGCGACCAGGTGACCGGCGCGTCCACCTTCCTGATCGAGGAGGGCCTCGACTCGGGTCCGGTGTACGGCGTCGTCACCGAGGACATCCGCCCCACCGACACCAGCGGCGACCTGCTGACCCGGCTCGCCTTCGCGGGCGCCGGACTGCTCGCGGCGACCATGGACGGCATCGAGGACGGCAGCCTCCACGCCGTCCCGCAGCCGGTCGAGGGCATCACCCTGGCCCCCAAGATCCAGGTCGAGGACGCCCACGTCGACTTCGCCACGCCCGCCCTGCGGGTGGACCGCGTGGTCCGCGGCTGCACCCCCGCGCCCGGCGCCTGGACCCTCTTCCGGGGCGAGCGCCTCAAGCTCATCCAGGTCACCCCCCTTCCCGACCGCACCGACCTCGCCCCCGGCGAGCTCGCGGTCGGCAAGAACAACGTCTACGCCGGCACCGGCTCCTACGCGGTCGAACTGCTCTGGGTCCAGCCCCAGGGCAAGAAGCCGATGAAGGCCGCGGACTGGGCCCGCGGGGTGCGGATCGCCCCCGGCGAGGGCCTCGGGGCGTAGGGCACGGGCGGCTCCGCGGGCGACGTAGGCTGGGAGCGTTCGACCCTCTTCATTTCGTCACGCGGAGCACCTTTGAGCGAGCAGGCACGTCGCCGTCCCCACAAGCCCTACCGGAGGCCCCAGAAGGACCCGGTCCGGATGCTGGCCTTCGAGGCGCTGAGGGCGGTGGACGAGCGGGACGCGTACGCGAACCTGGTGCTGCCGCCGCTGCTGAGGAAGGCCCGCGAGAAGGGCGACTTCGACGGGCGGGACGCGGCGCTCGCGACCGAGCTCGTCTACGGGACGCTGCGGCGCCAGGGCACGTACGACGCGATCATCTCCGCCTGCATCGACCGGCCGCTGCGCGAGGTCGACCCGCCCGTCCTCGACGTCCTGGCGCTCGGCGCGCACCAGCTGCTCGGGACCCGGATCCCCACCCACGCGGCGGTTTCCGCCAGCGTCGAGCTGGCCCGCGTGGTGCTCGGCGACGGCCGGGCCAAGTTCGTGAACGCCGTGCTGCGGAAGATCTCGCAGCAGGACCTCGACGCCTGGGTCGCGCAGGTCGCGCCGCCGTACGACGAGGACCCCGAGGACCACCTCGCCGTCGTCCACTCGCACCCCCGCTGGGTCGTCTCGGCGCTCTGGGACTCCCTCGGCGGCGGCCGCGCCGGCATCGAGGACCTCCTGGAGGCCGACAACGAGCGCCCCGAGGTCACCCTCGTCGCCCGGCCCGGCCGCTCCACCACCGAGGAGCTCTCGGCGGCCACCGAGACGCTGCCGGGCCGATGGTCCCCGTACGCCCTGCGGATGGCCGAGGGCGGCGAGCCCGGCGCCATCGAGGCCGTGAAGGACGGCCGGGCCGGCGTCCAGGACGAGGGCAGCCAGCTCGTCGCCATCGCCCTGGCGAACGCGCCGGTGGAAGGCTCCGACGCGCGCTGGCTCGACGGCTGCGCGGGACCCGGCGGCAAGGCCGCCCTCCTCGCCGCCCTCGCCTCCGAGCGCGGCGCCGCCCTGCTCGCCTCCGAGAAGCAGCCGCACCGCGCCCGCCTCGTCGAGCGCGCGCTTGCCGGCAACCCCGGCCCGTACCAGGTGATCGCCGCCGACGGCACCCGCCCGCCGTGGCGCCCCGGCTCCTTCGACCGGGTCCTGATGGACGTGCCCTGCTCGGGCCTCGGCGCCCTGCGCCGCCGCCCCGAGGCCCGCTGGCGGCGCCGCCCCGAGGACCTGGACGGCTTCGCGCCGCTCCAGCGCGCGCTGCTCACCGAGGCGCTGAGCGCCGTCCGCGTCGGCGGCGTGGTGGGGTACGCGACCTGCTCGCCGCACCTGGCCGAGACCCGGGTGGTCGTCGACGACGTCCTGAAGAAGGTCGGCGGCGCCGAGCTGATCGACGCCCGCCCGCTGCTGCCCGGCGTCCCCGCGCTCGGCGACGGCCCGGACGTCCAGCTGTGGCCGCATCTGCACGGTACGGACGCGATGTACCTGGCGCTGCTGCGCCGCACCGCCTGACCGCAATCTCCCGGTCCGTCCCGGTCCAGACTCGTCGGTTCGTACCGAAATTGGTCTGGACCGGATTCGAAACCGCTCAGCGGCAAAGAAGTACCCAAGAACGTGGGAGGCTTGGCACATGGCGCAGATCAATCCCAGCATCCTGTCCGCGGACTTCGCCCGGCTTGCCGATGAGGCGAAGGCCGTCGGCGGTGCCGACTGGCTGCACGTCGACGTGATGGACAACCACTTCGTGCCCAACCTGACGCTGGGGGTGCCGATCGTCGAGTCCCTGGCCCGCGCGACCGACACCCCGCTCGACTGCCACCTCATGATCGAGGACCCGGACCGCTGGGCCCCGCAGTACGTGGAGGCGGGCGCCGGCTCGGTCACCTTCCACGTCGAGGCGGCCGCCGCACCGGTACGGCTCGCGCGGGAGATCCGGGCCAAGGGCGCCCGCGCCTCCATGGCGCTCAAGCCGGCCACGCCCATCGAGCCCTACGAGGACCTGCTCCCCGAGCTCGACATGCTGCTGATCATGACCGTCGAGCCCGGCTTCGGCGGCCAGGCGTTCCTCGACATCATGCTGCCCAAGATCCGCCGCACCCGTGAGCTGATCTCCAAGCACGGCCTGGAGCTCTGGCTCCAGGTCGACGGCGGCGTCGCCGAGTCCACCATCGAGCGGTGCGCCGAGGCCGGCGCCGACGTCTTCGTCGCGGGCTCCGCGGTGTACGGCGCCGCCGACCCGGCCGCCGCCGTCGCCTCGCTGCGGGCCCGCGCCGAGGCCGCCACGGCCTCCGCCGCGTGGGCGTGTGGCCACTGAGCCTCCGGCGGATGAACGCGGTCGGTCGGGCCGTCGACAGGACTGATCAAGGCCCGCCGGATCTGACAGGATGAACGGCGAGTCCAGAGTGTGAACGACATCGGAACGTGACTTCCGTACGTGAACAGCGGTACGTGAACAGCAGTGAGGAGATCGCGGTGGCGGGAATGTCGGCGGGACGGTCAGCCCTGCGGATGGGCCCCGCGGAGCTGGTGCAGGCGGCGGCGATGGCCCGCCGCTTCTACCTCGAGGGCAAATCCAAGATCCAGATCGCCGAGGAGTTCGGCGTGAGCCGCTTCAAGGTGGCCCGGGTCCTGGAGACCGCCCTGGAGCGCGACCTCGTACGGATCGAGATCCGCGTACCGGCCGAGCTGGACGCCGAGCGCTCCGACGCGCTCCGCGCCCGCTACGGGCTCCGCCATGCCGTCGTCGTCGAGTCCCCGGCGGAGGGCGACGACGAGTCGCCCGACCCGGAGAACCTCGGCGAGGTCGCGGCCGACCTCCTCGGCGAGCTCGTCACCGAGGGCGACGTCCTGGGCCTCGCCTGGGGCCGCTCCACCATCCACATGGCGGCCGCGCTCGACCGGCTGCCGCCCTGCACCGTCGTCCAGCTCACCGGCGTGTACGACGCCGGAACCGCCGAGCGCGGCTCCGTCGAGGCGGTCCGCCGCGCCGCCCAGGTCTCCGGCGGCGAGGCCCACCCCATCTACGCGCCCATGCTGCTCCCCGACCCGGCGACCGCGGCGGCGCTGCGCAGCCAGACCGGCATCGCACGGGCCTTCGAGTACTTCGACAAGGTGACCGTCGCCTGCGTCTCCATCGGCTCCTGGGAGCCGGGCATCTCCACCGTCCACGACATGCTCTCCGACGCCGAGCGGGCCCACTACGCCTCGCTGGGCGTCGCCGCCGAGATGTCCGCCCACCTCTTCGACACCGAGGGCCGGCGGGTCGGCCGCGACCTCGGCGAGCGCTGCATCACCGTCGAGGCGGACCGGCTGCGCCGCATCCCCGAGGTCGTCGCCATCGCCGGCGGCCAGCGCAAGGCGGCGGCGATCGGCGCGGTGCTCCGCTCCGGGCTCGTCACCAGCCTCGTGACGGACCGCGCCGCGGCCGACTACCTGCTCACCGAGTCCAGCCCGGGCACCCACCCGGCGCTCGACCGGAGGGACCCCGACGGCAGCTGACACGACTGCCGCACTTCCAAGGGCCGGAGCCATCCCGTAACGGTATGTTCGGGACATGTCGCTCCGGCCCTTGCGCGTGCTCCTCGCGCTCGTCCTCGCCGTCCTCCTGGCCGGGTGCTCCTCGGCGAGCGGCGGGACCGGCACGGTCACCGGGAGCCGCACCGCGACCGAGACCCGCACCGCGGCCCCGACCCGCACCGCCCCCTCGCACACCGCCGCTGCCCCCGCACCCACCGGCACCTCGGGGCTCCCCGCCGTACGGGTCGCCGACCTGCCACCCGAGGCACGGACGACCCTCGGCCTCATCGCGAGCGGCGGCCCCTTCCCGTACGCCAAGGACGGCACCGTCTTCTCGAACTTCGAGCAGGTCCTGCCCCGCGAGGAACGCGGCTACTACCACGAGTACACCGTGAAGACCCCCGGCGCCCACGGCCGGGGAGCCCGCCGGATCGTCACCGGACGGAACGACGAGACGTACTACACCGACGACCACTACGAGACGTTCCGGGAGGTGGTCGCGGATGAGACTTGACGACCCCGTCGTCCTCGACCTGACCGGGGTCACGGACAAGGCCGATCTCATGGACCGGTGCGCCACCGCGCTCGCCCTGCCCGACTGGTTCGGCCGCAACTGGGACGCCCTCGCCGACTGCCTCACCGACCTGACCGAACCCGTCACCCTCGTCGTGACCGGCTGGCGGGCGTACGCCGACACGCGCCCGCGTGAGTGGCGGACCGCCCAGGAAGTCTTCGCCACGGCCGTCGACGAGCGCCCCACCCGCCTCACCGTCCTCCTCGCCCTGGGGGAGGGCTTCGGAGGATCCGACGAACCACCTGCCGCAAGCCTCGGATGATTCGCCCTGGACTGGTATGCGTAGGGGCGTGGGACAATGAACTACGTGCTTTTTCCCCTGGCTGAAATGCCTAGGGGCCGATCCGAACGACTGGGATGTCAGCACGTGCGTTTCCTCAATGACGTCAAGCCGCCCTACGACCTGACGTACGACGATGTGTTCATGGTGCCGAGCCGCTCGGCCGTCGGTTCCCGCCAGGCCGTGGACCTCTCCTCGCCCGACGGAACCGGGACGACGATCCCGCTGGTCGTCGCCAACATGACCGCCATCGCCGGCCGGCGGATGGCCGAGACCGTAGCCCGCCGCGGCGGCCTGGTCGTCATCCCCCAGGACATCCCCATCGAGGTCGTCACCGACGTCATCACCTGGGTCAAGAGCCGGCACCACGTCCTCGACACCCCGATCGTCCTCGAGCCGCACCAGACCGTCGCCGACGCGCTGTCGCTGCTGCCGAAGCGCGCCCACGACGCCGGCGTCGTCGTCGACGAGAACCGCCGCCCCGTCGGCGTCGTCACCGACGCCGACCTCTCCGGCGTCGACCGCTTCACCCAGCTCTCCGAGGTCATGTCCAAGGACCTGCTGCTCCTGGACGCCGACATCGACCCGCGCGAGGCCTTCAACACCCTCGACGCCGCCAACCGCCGCTACGCCCCCGCCGTGGACGCGGACGGCAAGCTCGTCGGCATCCTCACCCGCAAGGGCGCGCTGCGCGCGACCCTCTACAACCCCGCCGTCGACAAGGCCGGCAAGCTGCGCATCGCCGCCGCCGTCGGCATCAACGGCGACGTGGCGGGCAAGGCCAAGCAGCTGCTCGACGCGGGCGTCGACACGCTCGTCATCGACACCGCGCACGGCCACCAGGAGTCGATGATCAACGCGATCCGCACCGTGCGGGCGCTCGACCCGCAGGTCCCGATCGTCGCGGGCAACATCGTCGCCGCCGAGGGCGTCAAGGACCTCATCGAGGCGGGCGCCGACATCATCAAGGTCGGCGTCGGCCCCGGCGCCATGTGCACCACCCGCATGATGACAGGCGTCGGCCGCCCGCAGTTCTCCGCCGTCCTGGAGTGCGCCGCCGAGGCCAAGAAGTACGGCAAGCACGTCTGGGCCGACGGCGGTGTCCGTCACCCGCGCGACGTCGCCATGGCGCTCGCCGCCGGCGCGTCCAACGTCATGATCGGCTCCTGGTTCGCCGGGACGTACGAGTCCCCCGGCGACCTCCAGCAGGACGCCAACGGGCGGCTCTACAAGGAGTCATTCGGCATGGCCTCCGGCCGCGCCGTCAAGAACCGCACCAGCGACGAGTCCGCCTACGACCGGGCCCGCAAGGCGCTGTTCGAGGAGGGCATCTCCACCTCGCGCATGTTCCTCGACCCGGCCCGCCCGGGCGTCGAGGACCTCATCGACTCCATCATCGCGGGCGTCCGCTCCTCCTGCACCTACGCCGGTGCGGGCTCCCTCGCGGAGTTCGAGGACAAGGCCGTCATCGGTGTCCAGTCCGCGGCCGGCTACGCCGAGGGCAAGCCCCTCCACGCCAGCTGGAGCTGACCCCCTTCCCACCCCCCGGGCCCCCGAGAGCACCGCTCCCGGGGGCCCGCGGCATTCCCCCACCCACCACAGCCCCCGCCCCGCTGGGCGGACCCACCACCCCGCCCGGCCCACCCCCGCCCTGGGCAATCCCGCCAGGGGCGGTGCCCACCCTCCGGCCCACCCTGTTGCCCGCCATCGCCCACGGGGCGGACCTACCTTCGCGCCCGTGCCCCTGCCCGTTGCGGGCAGTCGTTCCGCTGGGGCGGTGCCCACCCCGCTCCCGCGCCCACCCCGTTGTGGGCAATCGTCCGCCTGGGGCGGGACGGGTGGGCACAACGGACGGTGCCCGTTGCCGGGCCTAGGCTTCCGCGCCTGAACCCGCACCGGATGCGCGTCGCGCTATGGGTGCGGGTTCGTGCAGGGGGCGGGGGCGCCGCTGAGGGCGCCGTCCCGTGTGCCCACCCGTCCCGCCCTGGGGGTCCCCCCGGACGAAGTCTGGGGGAGGGACGATTGCCCACACGGGGGGGCGACGGCCGGCAGCTGGGCGCGGCTCGCGCGGGGCGGGCGGGGCTTCCGCGAGGCGGCCACGTGGTGGGGGTGGGGCTCGTTAGGGCGGCGGGGTGGGGGTCGTGAGGGGAAAGCGGGCGGGGGTGTGGCCCGGATGGGGCAGGGGGGTGGGGAGGGCGGTGGCGATGGCTTGGGCGATGCGGGTGTGGCCGGCGTCGTTGGGGTGGAGACCGTCGGCGAGGTGCTCGGGCCGGAGGAGGGGACGGCCGGGGAGGAGGTGGACGTGGGGATCGCCGACCGCGAGGTCGTGCGCGGCGCGTTCCATGGCGCGCCGCAGCGAGGTGAGGGTGGCGCCGAGGGGGTTGGGGGTGTGTTCGGCCTCGGGGCGGAGGACGGGGGAGAGGATCAGGAGCGGCGTGACCGGGTGACCGAGGCGGACGAGGCCGACGAAGGCGCGGACGGTGGCGTAGAGCCAGTCGGGGGTGGCGGGGACGCGGGACCAGCAGTTGGTGCCGAAGGCGAGGGTGATGACGTCGCCGGGGAGCCGGGCGAGGTGTTCGGCGAGGGGAAGTTCGCCGCGTGCCCCGCCCGCGTAACCGAGGTTGACCGGGTCGAGGCCGAGGAGGCGGCCGGCTGTGGCGGGCCAGGAGTGGGCGGGGCGGGTGGACCACCAGCCTTCGGTGATCGAGTCGCCGTGGACGAGCCAGCGGGGTCGGGGCGGCGCGGGGGAGAGGGCGCCGCCTACGGCCCGCAGGGCGAGCGGCAGGGGTGACTGGCTCTCGGGGAGGTGGAGGGTGAAGGTGCCGCCGCCGGCGGGCAGGGGGACGGTGACGGTGGTCTCGGCGGCCGGGGCGGCGAAGGTCTCGCCGACGAGCCGGGTGCCCTGCCAGAGGGCGAAGCAGTGGCGCAGCGCGGCGAGGGGGTCGTCGGGTCGCGGGACGTCCGCGCGGTAGCGGAGCCGCACCGCGCGGGTGCCGGGGGCGGCGGTGAACTCGATGCGGACGCCGATGGGCAGCGCGGCCCGGGCGGCGATGTCCCAGGGGAGCCGTTCGAGGTCGTCCGGGTCGGCACGGACGGGCCGTGGCCCGTCCAGCCAGGCCGTGCCGCGCAGGAACGGTGCCGGGTCGAGCCAGCCCACCGGGGCCTCCGATCGTGCGGTCGTCAGGACCTCGCAGGGTGGGTCATCGGCCGCGAGGAGTCCATACGCGTGCAGGGGCCGGTTCACACCTGATGTGTCGATTCATGCGGGGGAGCGCAATGTTTACGCGTCTGCGCCCGAAGCGCGCAATGATCATCCGGCACTGCGCAACAACCCTGCATTACGAGTGCGAACCCCGGACCCTTAGGCTCGTGCCCCGTACCAGGAGTGGCGGCGACCGCCTGCTCGGCGGTTCCCCCTCCCCGTGGGCTTGCCTCGGCATGCCCTCGAACCGCCGCGGTCGCCTCCGTCCCCCCAGGCAGCGATAAGGAGCCTCCGCAGTGCTGGATCAAGGCGCAGCCCCGCCGGTCGTCGAAACGGCCACCCCGAAGACCTCCGCTCTCGGCGCACTCGTCCGGCGCAAGCCGGTGGAAGCCCTGGTCGCGGAGGGTGGGCAGGGTGAGGGCGGCACGCTCCGCCGCTCGCTCTCCATGTGGCAGCTGACCATGATCAGCATCGGTGCGACGCTCGGCACCGGCATCTTCGTCGTCCTCGGCGACGCCGTCCCGAAGGCGGGCCCCGCGGTCACCGTCGCCTTCGTCATCGCCGGTCTCACGGCGCTGTTCTCCGCGCTCTCGTACGCCGAGCTGGCCGGCACCATACCGGTCGCCGGCTCGTCCTACTCGTACGCGTACGCAACGATGGGTGAACTGGTCGCCTGGGTCTGCGGCTGGTGTCTGGTCCTGGAGTACGGCGTGTCCGTCGCCGCCGTGGCGGTCGGCTGGGGCGAGTACCTCAACGAGCTGCTCGACGGGACCATCGGCGTCACGCTCCCCGACGTGGTCTCCTCGGCCCCGGGCGAGGGCGGCGTCATCAACCTGCCCGGCCTGATCGTCGTCCTGCTCGCCATGGTGTTCCTGCTCGGCGGCGCCCGTGAGTCCGCCGTCATCAACACCGTCATGGTCGCGGTGAAGATCGTCGCCCTCGTGCTCTTCTGCGCGATCGGCTTCGTGGGCTTCAAGTCCGGCAACTACAAGGACTTCATGCCGCTCGGCATGGCCGGCGTCGGCGCCGCGAGCGCCAGCCTCTTCTTCTCGTACATCGGCTTCGACGCCGCCTCCACGGCCGGCGAGGAGGCCAGGAACCCCAAGCGCGACCTGCCGCGGGCCATCATGCTCTCGCTGCTCATCGTCACGGTGCTGTACGTCCTCGTCGCCGCGGTCGCCGTCGGCGCCTGGCACTGGAAGGCCTTCGACGGCTCCGAGGCCACCCTGGCCGCGATCATGAACGACGTCACCGGCCAGACCTTCTGGGGCACCCTGCTCGCCGCCGGAGCCGTCATCTCCATCGCCAGCGTCGTCCTCACCGTGCTCTACGGCCAGACCCGCGTCCTCTTCGCGATGTCCCGCGACGGCCTGGTCCCCAAGGTCTTCGGCAAGGTCAGCGGCAAGACCGGAACCCCGCGCGTCAACACGGTGATCGTGTCGCTCTTCTGCGCCGGCCTCGCCTCGGTCATCCCGCTCGGCAAGCTCGTCGACGCCACCAGCATCGGCACGCTCTTCGCCTTCGGCCTCGTCAACATCGCGGTCGTCGTCCTCCGCTACACCCGCAAGGACATGGACCGCACCTTCAAGGTGCCGTTCGGCCCGGTCTTCCCGCTGCTCGGCCTGCTCTTCTGCGCGTACAACATGTTCAGCCTCGACGCGGTCACCTGGAAGGTCTTCGGCGGATGGATGGCCGCCGGGCTCGTGTTCTACTTCCTGTACGGCATGCGCCGCTCCCGACTGGCCACCGCAGGGTCAGCAGCACCAGCAGAGAAGTGATCCACCCGTAGTGCGACTCAACGACCTCGACGAACGCATCGTCCACGCCCTCGCGGAGGACGCCCGCCGCAGCTACGCCGACATCGGCTCGCTCGTCGGTCTCTCCGCGCCCGCCGTGAAGCGGCGCGTGGACCGGCTCCGGGCCGAGGGCGCGATCACCGGCTTCACCGTACGGGTGGACCCGGCGGCGCTCGGTTGGGAGACCGAGGGGTTCGTCGAGATCTACTGCCGCCACAACACCTCGCCGGACGACATCCGGCGGGGTCTGGAGCGGTATCCCGAGGTGGTGTCCGCGTCGACCGTCACCGGTGACGCGGACGCCGTCGTCCAGGTCTTCGCCTCGGACATGCGCCACTTCGAGCGGGTCCTCGAACGCATCGCGGGCGAGCCCTTCGTGGAGCGCACCAAGTCCGTCCTGGTGCTCTCGCCGCTGCTGCGGCGCTTCTCCTCGGGCTCGCCGGCGTAGGACCCGGCCTCGGGTTCGCCGGCGTAGGACCTGCCCCGGCCCGTCGGCGCAGGAACCGCTCCCGGGCCCGTCGCCCCAGGGGTTGCCGGGCGCCCGGGCGGTGCGGGCCGTGGTTCCCGCACCGCCCCGCGCCCCGCCCACCCCTGTGGGGCGGTCTACTCGGTGGGGTAGACGAACTCCCAGGGCACGACCTTGAAGTCGCCCGTCCCCGCCTTGACCTTCTCGAAGGGCGCGCCGCTGACGCACGGCGGCACCTTGTCCTTCTGCGGGTCGGCGGTCATCCAGGTGTAGCCGAGCCGGTCCCCGGTGGGGTCGTCGTGGACCGTGACGCCGACGCGCGCCTTCCGGAACTCCTTCACGTCGGTCTCGACGACGACGCCCGACACGACGGCGACCTTGCCGCCGGTGGTGAGGCAGTCGACCTTGACCTTGGCGTAGCCGCCCCAGTCGCCCTTGTAGTGGCTGAACCGGAACGTGCCGGTGGCCTTCATCGGATCCTGCCGGTCCTTGTCGGCCAGATGCGCGTCGAAGCTGAACGTGATGTCGTCCCCGGCCGGCCGGTACAGCTTCGCGGTGCCGGTCAGCGCGGCGGCCTCCTTCACGGTGGCCCGAGCGGCGGCCGGAGCGGGCGCGTCGTCCGCCGAGGCGGCGGCGATGCCCCCGGCCCCCAGGGTGAGCAGCACGGCGGCGGCGACGGCGAGGGTCTTCGTGCGACGGTTCATTGCGTCCGAGTCCTTTCGGCAGGTCGTCCGGGGTGTCCTCCGGACGACCACCACTCTTCCGCGCGGGCCCCGCCGGGGCGTCGGGCCGTGGGACGGTCCTCGCCTCCGCCGCGCGGCGGGGGAGCCCTACGCCCCCGGGCGGAGTCGTACGCAACGAATCGCCGCGGTGGCCTCCGATCGCGCAACGGTTCGACGGTCGGTCCGCAACGCTCCCGCCTTGTCCGGAAGGAGCGCGAAACCGTACCGTTTTTGACGTCTTCCCCTTGTACTCCGACACCCCGAGGATCGCCCATGCCCGCGCTGCGCACCGCCCTGCTCCAGAGCTCCGGTGAGCTCGGTGACGTGGCCGCCAACATCAAGATCCTCGACGAGGCCGCCGCCCGTGCCGCGGCCGCCGGGGCGGACCTGCTGCTCGCCCCCGAGCTGTTCCTCACCGGGTACGCCATCGGCGCCGACCTGGCGCGGCTGGCCGAGCCGGCCGACGGCCCCTCCGCCCGCGCCGTCGCGGCCGTCGCCGTCCGCCACGGACTGGCCGTGGGCTACGGCTACCCGGAGCGCGACACCGAGCGGCACGGGGTCCTGTACAACGCGGCGCAGCTCATCGGCGCCGACGGGGTCCCGCTCGCGAACTACCGCAAGACGCACCTCTTCGGCGACTTCGAGGCGACCTGGTTCACCCCCGGTGACCAGGCCGTCGTCCAGGCCGAGCTCGGCGGGCTCACCGTCGGCCTCATGATCTGCTACGACGTCGAGTTCCCGGAGAACGTGCGGGCGCAGGCGCTGGCCGGCACGGACCTCCTCCTCGTGCCGACCGCGCTCATGCACCCCGCCGAGGTCGTGCCCCTGTCCGTGGTGCCGGTCCGCGCCTTCGAGAACCAGCTGTACATCGCGTACGCCAACCGGACCGGCCCCGAGGGCGGCTTCGAGTTCGTCGGCCTCTCCACGCTCGCCGGCCCCGACGGCACCGCCCGCGCCCGCGCCGGGCGCGGCGAGGACCTGGTCCTCGGGGACGTCGACCCGGCCTTCCTCGCGGCCTCCCGCGCGGAGAACCCCTACCTCCGCGACCGGCGCCCGGGCCTCTACGGCCCCCTCGTCTGAGCCGCCCCCACCCTCCCCGCCTCATCACTTTTTTCCGTGCAAGGAGTCCGTACCCCATGACGTCCACGGTGCCCACGACCGCCGTCCCGCACAGCGACGGCCAGCCGCCGATCACCATGTTCGGTCCGGACTTCCCGTACGCCTACGACGACTTCCTGGCCCACCCGGCCGGGCTCGGCCAGATACCGGCGACCGAGCACGGCACCGAGGTCGCGGTCATCGGCGGCGGTCTCTCCGGCATCATCGCCGCGTACGAGCTGATGAAGATGGGCCTCAAGCCCGTCGTCTACGAGGCCGACCAGATCGGCGGGCGGCTGCGCACCGTGGGCTTCGAGGGCACCGCCACCGAGGGCCTGACCGCGGAGATGGGCGCCATGCGCTTCCCGCCCTCCTCGACCGCGCTCCAGCACTACATCGACCTGGTCGGCCTGGAGACCACGCCCTTCCCGAACCCGCTGGCCGAGTCGACCCCGTCGACCGTCGTCGACCTCAAGGGCGAGTCGCACTACGCGACCACCGTCGACGACCTGCCGCAGGTCTACCGCGACGTGATGAACGCGTGGAACGCCTGCCTCGACGAGGGCGCCGACTTCTCGGACATGAACCAGGCCATGCGCGAGCGCGACGTCCCGCGCATCCGCGAGATCTGGTCGAAGCTCGTCGAGAAGCTCGACAACCAGACCTTCTACGGCTTCCTCTGCGAGTCGGAGGCCTTCAAGTCCTTCCGCCACCGCGAGATCTTCGGCCAGGTCGGCTTCGGCACCGGCGGCTGGGACACCGACTTCCCGAACTCCATCCTGGAGATCCTCCGCGTCGTCTACACCGAGGCCGACGACCACCACCGCGGCATCGTCGGCGGCTCGCAGCAGCTGCCGCTGCGCCTGTGGGAGCGCGAGCCGGGGAAGATCATCCACTGGGCGCAGGGGACCTCGCTGAGCTCCCTGCACGAGGGCGCCCCGAAGCCGGCCGTCACCCGGCTGAACCGGACCGCCGGCAACCGGATCACCGTCACCGACGCCTCCGGCGACATCCGCACGTACCCGGCGGCGATCTTCACCGCCCAGTCCTGGATGCTGCTCTCCAAGATCGCCTGCGACGACTCGCTCTTCCCGATCGACCACTGGACGGCGATCGAGCGGACCCACTACATGGAGTCGTCCAAGCTCTTCGTGCCCGTCGACCGGCCGTTCTGGCTGGACAAGGACGAGGAGACCGGCCGGGACGTCATGTCGATGACGCTGACCGACCGGATGACCCGCGGCACCTACCTGCTCGACGACGGCCCGGACAAGCCGGCCACGATCTGCCTGTCGTACACCTGGTGCGACGACAGCCTGAAGTGGCTGCCGCTGTCCGCGAACGAGCGGATGGAGGTCATGCTGAAGTCGCTCGGCGAGATCTACCCGAAGGTCGACATCCGGAAGCACATCATCGGCAACCCGGTGACGGTCTCCTGGGAGAACGAGCCCTACTTCATGGGCGCCTTCAAGGCCAACCTGCCCGGCCACTACCGCTACCAGCGGCGCCTGTTCACGCACTTCATGCAGGACCGGCTGCCCGAGGACAAGCGGGGCATCTTCCTCGCGGGCGACGACATCTCCTGGACGGCCGGCTGGGCCGAGGGCGCGGTGCAGACGGCGCTCAACGCGGTGTGGGGCGTGATGCACCACTTCGGCGGCAGCACCGACGGCACCAACCCCGGTCCGGGCGACGTGTACGACGAGATCGCCCCGGTCGAGCTGCCGGAGGACTGATCCGGCGTACGGCCTGATCCCCGGTACGGAGCGAGTGGGGTCAGGGCCTGGTGAGGGGCGTGAGCAGCATGCGCCCCACCAGGCCCACCGACCGGTCGAGGCGCTCCGTGAACTCGGCCGCGAGGTCGGGCAGTCCGCGCAGCTGCCACAGCGAGCGCGCGGCGAGCCAGGCTCCGTCCCGGGCCCGGTCCAGGCTCCAGCAGCCGAGCAGATGCGTCAGCGGGTCCGCGATCTCCAGGAGGTCCGGGCCCGGCATCAGTTCCTCCCTGATGCGCTCCTCCAGGAGGACCAGGATGTCGCCGACCCGGTCGAACTCGTCCTCGATGTCGGCGGGCGAGCACTCCAGGATCCGGCAGGTGTCGACCACGGCGAGCGCCAGGTCGTGCCCGATGTGCGCGTTGATCCCGGCCAGCGCGAACTGCAGCGGCCGTACGCCGGGGTGGCGCCGGTAGTGGAAGAGGGGCCGCCAGCAGGCGGGGGCGGGGCAGCCGGTGGCGGCCGCGTCGACCGCCGCGAGGTACCGCTCGGCGAACCGTACGTCGAGCGTGGCGGCGGCCCGCCGGTCGGCGAAGGTGCCGGCGGCGATGGCGTGGCCGATCTCCTCGGTGACGGTCAGGTAGACCCGGTTGAAGACGGCGACCCCGTCGGCCGGATGCCAGGCCGAGCGGAGCGACCGCATCCGGTCCACCACCGGGTCGACCGCCACGAACGGCCCGAGTCGCTCGGTCTGCTGTCCGATCTGCTGGGTCTGCGCCATGGGGGCAGGCTCCCAGGCACCGGGCCCGGGAGGGAACCTCCCGGGCCCGGCTTACCCAGAACGGGCGAATCACTCAGTTCTTCGACGCGGCGTCCGTGTTCGTCTCGTACGAGCTGGTGCCGGAGTCGAGGAGCGGCTCCTGCTCCTTCAGGTGGGCCGGGGCGAAGGCCCGCAGCACGTGGTAGCCGGTGATGACGACGATCGTGCCGAGCGCGATGCCGCCCAGCTCGAAGCTGTCGGTGAAGGTCAGCTTCACGCCGCCGACGCCGATGATGATGCCGGCGGCGGCCGGGACCAGGTTGAGCGGGTTGCGCAGGTCGACCTTGGCGTTGATCCAGATCTGGGCGCCGAGCAGGCCGATCATGCCGTACAGGATCACGGTGATGCCGCCGAGGACGCCGCCGGGGATGGCGGCGACGACGGCGCCGAACTTCGGGCACAGGCCGAAGAGGAGCGCGAAGCCGGCCGCGGCCCAGTAGGCGGCGGTCGAGTAGACCCGGGTGGCGGCCATGACGCCGATGTTCTCGGAGTACGTGGTGTTCGGCGGGCCGCCCACGGCGGTCGACAGCATCGAGGCGGCGCCGTCGGCGGCGATCGCGGTGCCGAGCTTGTCGTCCAGGTTGTCGCCGGTCATCTCGCCGACGGCCTTGACGTGGCCGGCGTTCTCCGCGATCAGCGCGATGACCACCGGCAGCGCGACCAGGATCGCGGACCACTCGAAGCTCGGGCCGTGGAAGGACGGCAGGCCGATCCAGTCGGCCTGGGAGACGCCGGAGAGGTCGAGCCGCCAGTGGTCGGTGACCTGGCCGGACGGTGACATCGAGTGGATCTTGCCGAAGACCAGGTCGAAGATCCAGGAGACGGCGTAGCCGAAGACCAGGCCGAGGAAGATCGCGATCCGGGACCAGAAGCCGCGCAGACAGACCACGGCGAGACCGGTGAACAGCATCACCAGCAGCGCCGTCCACTGGTCCTGCGGCCAGTAGACGGAGGCGGTGACCGGGGCCAGGTTGAAGCCGATCAGCATCACGACGGCACCGGTCACGATCGGCGGCATCGCCGCGTGGATGATCCGTGCGCCGAACTTCCGTACCGCCAGACCCGCCAGGAAGAGCACCGCTCCGACGACCAGGACCGCCCCGGTCACGGTGGCGCTGGTGCCGCCGGACGCGCGGATCGCGGCGGCGACGCCGACGAAGGAGAGCGAGCAGCCCAGGTAGGACGGGACGGTGCCGCGGGTCGCCAGGAGGAAGATCGCGGTCGCGACGCCGGACATCATGATCGCGAGGTTCGGGTCGAGGCCCATCAGGACCGGGGCCACGAACGACGCCCCGAACATCGCCACGACGTGCTGGGCGCCGAGCCCGACCGTACGGGGCCAGGAGAGCCGCTCGTCCGGCCGGACGACGGCTCCCGGAGCGGGTGTTCTCCCGTCGCCGTGCAGGGTCCAGCGCACGCCGAGGTTCATGAGGTCGCTCCCGTTCTCCGGTGTTCGGCGGTCGTGTCGCGACCGCAAAAGATCAGCCACATGCTATGCGCCCCGCCGGGCGGGCACGTTCGACCGCCGACCGGGAGCGGTCGTACGGCGGCCGGGCTACCCGACCGGTCCCGCGCTCTTCGCCGGGACGGGCGCGGCCGGCTCCGTCTCCCGCCCGCCGGTCCTGAGCACGCCCGCGCCGAGCACGAGCCCGAAGGCGAGCAGGGTGACCAGGCCGAAGGAGACCACCAGCGAGGTCGCGTCGGCGATGCCGCCGATCGCCGAGGGGGCGATGAGCCCCGAGGTGTAGGTGATGGTGGCGACGCCGGCGATGGCCTGGCTGGGGTTCGGTCCGCTGTGTCCGGCCGCGGCGAAGGCGAGCGGGACGACGACCGCGATCCCGAGCCCGATGAGACCGAATCCGGCCATCGCGACGGCGGCGTGCGGGGCGAGGACCACCATGAGCCCGCCGAGGGTGGCGACGGCGCCCCCGGTCCGTACGGTGCGGACCGCGCCGAAGCGGTCCACGACCCGGTCGCCGACCAGCCGCGCGACGGCCATCGTCAGGGCGAAGGCGGTGGTGGAGGCGGCCGCGAGCCCGGCCGAGCTGCCCAGCTCGTCGCGCAGGTAGACCGCCGACCAGTCCAGGCTGGCGCCCTCGGCGAACACCCCGCAGAAGCCGATGGCGCCGATGATCAGCGCGGACTTGGGCGGCAGCGAGAAGCGCGGCGGCGGCTCCTCGTCCGGGGTGCTGCGCACGTCCAGGACGCCCTGACAGAAGACGAGGCCGAGAGCGGTGAGGATCAGGGCGGCGGAGAGGTGGTGGATCCGGGCGTCGCCGCCGAGGTGGGCGGCGACGGTGCCCGCCGCGGAGCCGAGCAGGGCGCCCACGCTCCACATGCCGTGCAGGCTCGACATGATGGACTTGCCGAGCCGGGTCTCGGTCTCGACGCCGAGCGCGTTCATCGCCACGTCGGACATGCCCGCGGTGGCGCCGTACACGAGGAGCGCGCCGCACAGGCCCCAGATGCCGGGGGCGAGCGACGGCAGGATCAGCGCGAGCGTCCAGAGGGTGAGCAGGCCGCGCAGCGCCGTGCGGGCGCCGAAGCGGTGGGACACGGCTCCGGCGAGCGGCATCGCGAGGGAGGCGCCGAGCGCCGGGAAGGCGAGCGCCAGCCCGAGCTGGCCGGCGCTGACCCCCGCGTGCTCCTGGATCCAGGGGATCCGGGTCGCGAAGCTGCCGGTGACCGCGCCGTGGACGCAGAAGACGGCGGCGATGGCGAAGCGCGCCCGCCGCAGGCGTTCGGTGCTGGTGACGGTCTCCGCCGCCATGGGGCCCTCCCGGTGTCGTGGTGTGCCGCGTAAACTATCAGGAACCCTGCCTGATAAATAGTCCGCAGGGAAGGCCCGGGCCGAGACGCACCCGGGAACGAGTCTGAGAGGATCGCCGCATGGCCGCATCCCCGAGCACCGCCCGGGCCATCAACGACCGGTCCGCCCTGCGACTGCTCCAGGACGAAGGTCCGTTGACGGCCACTCAGCTGAAGACCCTCACCGGGCTCTCCCGGCCGACCGTCGCCGACCTCGTGGAGCGGCTCCAGGGCTCCGGCCTGGTCCACGTCGTCGGCGAGTCCGGCGCCGAACGCCGCGGCCCCAACGCCAAGCTGTACGGGATCGTCGCCGACCGCGCCCACCTCGCCGCCCTGGACGTACGGACCCGCTCGGTCTCCGTCACCGTCGCCGACCTGCTCGGCACCACCCTCGCCGAGGCCTCCGTGCCCGTCGGCGACGACGACGGCGGCGGGACCGGCGAGGCCGTCGAGCGGGCGGTCGCCCTCCTGGAACGGACCGTCGCGGAGGCGGGCGCCGACCGGCTGCACAGCGTCGCCGTCGGCGCCCCCGGACTCATCGACCCCGCCACCGGCGAACTGCGCGACTCCTCCGGGCTGCCCGCCTGGCACCGCCGCCTCGTCGCGGTCCTCCAGGAACGGCTCCCCGCCCACGTCCTGGTCGAGAACGAGACCAACCTCGCCGCCGTCGCCGAACTGCGCGAGGGCGCCGCCCGCGACCGCGACGACTTCGTGCTGCTCTGGCTCGGCCAGGGCGTCGGCGCCGCCGTCGTCCTCGGCGGGCGGCTGCGCCGCGGGGCCTCCGGCGGCGCCGGCGAGATCGGGTTCCTGCCCGTGCCGGGCACCTCCGGGCTCCCCTCGGCCACCGGCTGCGACGGCGGCTTCCACGAGCTGGCCTGCTCGGCCGCCGTCGCCTCCCTCGCCACCGCCCACGGCCTCGACCCGGCCGGGGCGCTCACCTCGGGCCACGGCCCCTTCCTCGACGCCCTCGCCCACCGCCTCGCGGTCGGCGCGGCAGCCGTCGTGTCCGTACTCGACCCCGGCTGCGTCGTCCTGGCCGGCGAGACCGGCCACGCGGGCGGCGCGGAACTCGCCGCCCGCGTGGAGGCGGAACTCTCCGCCCTCTCGCCCCTTCGCACCGAGATCCGCCCCACGGCCCTGGGCGACGCGGCCGTCCTCCGCGGCGCCCTCCTCAGGGCGCGGGACGCGGCCCAGGACGAGCTCTTCGGTCCGCAGTCCGCGGGGCTCTAGGCTCCAGGGCCCGTCCTTTGGATCAGGCGGCCTCCGGCGCCCGTCCTTTGGATCAGGCGGCCTCCGGCGCCCGTCCTTTGGACCAGGCGGCCTCCAGGGCCCGTCCCTTGGATCAGGCCGGGGCGTCGCGAGCGGATGATCGTGCTCGTGCCCGGGCCCGACCGCCGGGGCGTGGGAACGCGTCCGCGCCGCGCCCCGGACAGGGGC
>NZ_JBHJQI010000153.1:0-20575 GCF_042262805.1 Streptomyces sp. NPDC056361 | reverse complement strand
CCCCGAGGGGGTGCCGCCCTTCTGCGTTTCCGGGGCCGGGGTCAGTCCAGGGCGAGGCTTCGCAGGACCAGGCCGGTGGCGGGCTTGGGGCCGAAGGAGGTCGATTTGCGGGGCATGGTGACGCCCTGGCGGGCGAGGTCGCGGACGACGTCCTCGCGTACCGGGTGCATGAGGACGGCCGTGCCGCCGCGGCGTTCGGCCTGGGCGACGGCGGCCTCGGTGTCGTGGATGTAGGCGATGTCCTCGGGGGTGTCCGGGATGTGCCAGACGTTCTCCAGGAGGGTGGAGTGGAGGACGGTCGCGTCGAGGGTGCGCCAGGCCGGGGGGCGGTCGGTGCGGACGGTGCGTTCGAGGAGCGCGGGGTCGGGGCGGTCGACGAGGTGGAAGGCGCCGTCGCCCGCGAGGAGGAAGGCGTTCCCGTCGGCCGTGGCGGCCTCCAGGGCCTCCAGGGCGACCGGCAGGGAGTGCTCGATGCGGCGGACCCGGAAGGAGTCGCCGAGGGCCGTGAGGGCGTCGGCGACCGGGAGGCGGTTGAGGAGGCGGTGGATGGCGCGGACCCGGAGCGGGTAGCGGGCGGTGTCGATGAGGAGGACCAGGCCGTAGTTCCAGGGGCCGGGAGCGGTGTGCTCCTCGCGCAGGCGCAGGTAGGTCGCCCAGCGGTGGTGGCCGTCGGCGATGAGGGCCTGGTGGTGTGCCAGGTCGCCGGAGACCCGGGCCAGCTCGGCGGGGTCGGTGACGGACCACAGGCGGTGGTGGAAGCCGTCCTCGGTGGTCGTGGAGAGCAGGGGTTCGCGCAGGACCGTGCGGGCGATGACCTCGTCGGCGCCGCCGCCCTCCTCGCCGACGTAGGTGAGGAGCAGCGGCTCCAGGTTGGCGGCGGTGGTCCGCATGAGGGCGGCGCGGTCCTCGACGACGTGCGGCATGACGTCCTCGTGGGGGAGGACGACGCCCGCGTCCGGGGTGGAGAGTTCGAGGGCGCCGATGATGCCGCGCTGGAGGATGCCGTCGCCGTGCTGCTCATACACGTAGAGCGCGGGTTCCGGGTCCGGGGCGAGGATGCCGTCGGCGAGCCAGCGGTCGAGGGTGACGGCGGCCTTGCGGTGGCGGGTGCCGGCGGTGATGGCCTGCGGGAGGATCAGCCGGACGATGTTGTGGGGGTCGGCCGACTCCAGATGGAGGAGCCCGTCAGGTCGTACGACGACGTCGTAGGGAGGGGACGTCACGGCGGCGAGGCTGCCGACCCGTTCGGGGACGTAACGGAGTCCGCGGAACGGGGCCAGGTGCAGCCCTGCGGTGTCGTCGCGGACGTCGGCGGCCGCGTGACCTGAGGTGTTCATCTCGTCATCGTATGTGGGCGGTGGCCATGAGCGATGATCGGGGGAGCGGGGGAATTTCACCCGGTGATGCGAGGAGTGAGCGGTGACGGTACGGATCGGCCAGGGACAGCGGGACGTCGGCGGGAGTCGTCCGGGCGGCAGTGCGGTGCCGTTGAGCGAGGCGTACGACACGGCGCTCCTGGACCTGGACGGTGTCGTGTACGCGGGCGGTGAGGCCGTGCCGCACGCCGTGGAGGCGCTCGGCGTGGCGCGGGGCGGTGGCATGCATCTGGCGTACGTCACGAACAACGCGCTGCGGACGCCGGACGAGGTCGCCGAGCACCTCACCGAGCTGGGGGTGCCGGCGGAGGCCGGGGACGTGGTGACCTCCGCGCAGGCGGTGGCCCGGCTGATCGCGGACGACGTGCCGCCGGGGTCCAGGGTGCTCGTCATCGGCGGGGAGGGGCTACGGGTGGCGCTGCGCGAGCGGGGTCTGGTGCCGGTGGAGTCCGCGGACGACGAGCCGGTGGCGGTCGTGCAGGGGTACGGCGGGCCGGGGATGCCGTGGGCGCGGTTCGCGGAGGCGGCGTACGCGGTGGGGCGCGGGGTGCCGTGGTACGCGTCCAACACGGACCTGACGATTCCCGGTGCGCGGGGCATCGGTCCCGGGAACGGGGCCGCGGTGGAGGTCGTGCGGATCGCGACGGGCGGGCGCGCGGAGCCGAAGGTCGCGGGGAAGCCGCTGCCGCCGATGCACCGGGAGACGGTGCTGCGGACGGGGGCGAAGCGGCCGCTGGTGGTCGGGGACCGGCTGGACACGGACATCGAGGGGGCGTTCAACGGCGGTGTGGACTCGCTGCTCGTGCTGACCGGGGTGACGGACGTGGCGCAGCTGCTGGCCGCGGTGCCGGAGCACCGGCCGACCTATGTGGCGGCCGACCTCCGGGGGCTCCTGGTGGGGCAGCCCGAGGTGGTCGAGGACGCGGACGGCGGGTTCCTGTGCGGGGGGTGGCGCGCGGCGGTGAGCGGCGGTGAGCTGGTCCTGGAGGGCGCTGAGGCCGGGGCCGCCGAGGGGGCGGACGTGATGGACGCGGTACGGGCGCTGTGCGGGGCCGCGTGGTCGGCGGCGGACGTGCCGGGGGCGGGTGTGCCGGACGCGGGGAAGGTGCTGGCGCGGCTGGGGGTGTGAGGCGCCCCGAGCAGGCTGCCCGAGTCTGAGTCTGAGTCGGCTTCCCCGGTGGGTTGCCGGGCGGGCTGACCGGGTGCGGCCGATGGCCTGGAAAGTTGGGTAGGCTAACCTAACTCTTTCTGGGTTGGCGGACATCGGGAGCACGGGCATGGACGGTCGGCAGGGGCAGCGGCTGAGCGCGGAATCGGTGACCCTCGCGTACGAGCAGCGGGTCATCGCCCGCGACCTGTCCGTCGAGATCCCCGACAACTCCTTCACCGTCATCGTCGGGCCGAACGCCTGCGGCAAGTCCACCCTGCTGCGCGCCCTTTCCCGGATGCTGAAGCCCAGCACGGGGCGGGTCCTGCTCGACGGGCAGTCCATCCAGACGATGCCCGCCAAGAAGGTGGCCAAGACGCTGGGCCTGCTGCCGCAGTCGTCCGTGGCCCCCGACGGCATCACCGTCGCCGACCTGGTGGCCCGCGGCCGCTACCCGCACCAGGGGCTGCTGCGCCAGTGGTCCCCGGAGGACGAGCGGATCACCCGGGAGTCGATGGAGGCGACCGGGGTCGCCGAGCTCGCCGAGCGGTACGTCGACGAGCTGTCCGGCGGGCAGCGCCAGCGCGTCTGGATCGCCATGGCGCTCGCCCAGCAGACCCCGCTGCTGCTGCTCGACGAGCCGACGACGTACCTCGACATCCAGCACCAGATCGACGTCCTCGACCTCTGCGCCGAACTGCACGAGACGCAGGGCCGGACGCTCGTCGCCGTCCTGCACGACCTCAACCACGCGGCCCGGTACGCGACCCACCTCATCGCCGTCCGCGGCGGCGAGATCGTCGCCGAGGGCCCGCCGTCCGAGATCGTCACCGCCGAGCTGGTCGAGAGGGTCTTCGGGCTGCGCTGCCAGGTCATCGACGACCCCGAGACGGGGACGCCGCTGGTCGTGCCGGCCGGGCGCACGGCGCGCGCACGGCGGACCGTGGTCCCGCAGGCACAGGAGCCCGACGCGCAGGAGCCCGCGCTGCAGAAGTGAGCGGAGCCGGGTCGGGCCCGGCGGAGCCGGATCGGACCTACGGGAGCGAGCGGAGTCGGGTCAGGCCTGGCGGAGTCGGATCGGAGCTACAGGAGCGAGCGGAGCTTGATCAGGTCGCGGAAGCCCGCTTCGAGCCTGACCCGGCCGGAGGCCCAGGCCTTCGCGAAGTTCAGTTCGCCGCCCACCATCGCCACCAGGTCATCGCCGGACATCGCGAGCCGGATCTGCGCCTTGACCGGCGGCGGGCCGGGGACCGTGTCCTGGACCTCGATCCGGCCGTCCGCGAGACGGCCCGTGAAGGTCGTGTCGAGGTCCGTGATGTGGCAGCTCAGGGTGCGGTCGAGCGCGGCCGCACCCCGCACGCCGCCGTCCGCCCGCGCGAGGTTGTCCGAAAGTCTGTCCAGTGCGCTGCGGCACTCCGTGATCGTCGCCATCGCCGTCGACGGTACCCCAGGGCTTCGCGATAGCGTCGGGGCATGAGCGACGAGATGCCGGACCCCGCCGACCGGGCCGCCGAGGAGCCGTACGCGCCCGCCGCGCCCGCGCCGCTCGGCGTGGACCGGGCGCTCACCGGGCACGCCCCCGTCGACGCGCACCTGGCGCGTCTCGCCGACGCGGACCACCTCCCGGCGGACGGACACCTGGAGGTGTACGAGGATGTACACCGTGGACTGCGCGACGAGCTGACCTCGCTCGACGCGCACCCCGCCCCCCGTCCGTACGACAACAGGAGCTGAACCGAACGTGGCAGGAGTGGCACGCCGCCGTCTCGACGC
Source organism: Streptomyces sp. NPDC056361 (assembly GCF_042262805.1). NCBI lineage: Bacteria > Bacillati > Actinomycetota > Actinomycetes > Kitasatosporales > Streptomycetaceae > Streptomyces > Streptomyces sp. NPDC056361. The sequence continues at coordinate 16,279 of NZ_JBHJQI010000153.1, read as the reverse complement.
CGAGCTGGTCCGGCGCAAGCTCGCGCGCTCGCGCGAGCACGCCAGCCAGCTGATCGCCGCGGGCCGGGTGACCGTCGGCAAGACCGTCGCCACCAAGCCCGCCACCCAGGTGGAGACCGCCGCGGCCATCGTCGTCGTCCAGGACGACTCCGATCCCGACTACGTCTCGCGCGGCGGCCACAAGCTCGCCGGCGCCTTCGCGGCCTTCGTGCCGCAGGGGCTGCGGATCGAGGGCCGGCGGGCGCTGGACGCGGGAGCCTCCACCGGCGGCTTCACCGACGTCCTGCTGCGCGCGGGCGCCGCCCACGTCGTTGCCGTCGACGTCGGCTACGGACAGCTCGCCTGGTCGCTGCAGAGCGACGAGCGCGTCACCGTGAAGGACCGCACGAACGTACGCGAGTTGACACTCGACGCGATCGACGGCGTCCCGGTCGACCTCGTCGTCGGCGACCTGTCGTTCATCCCGCTCGGCCTCGTCCTGCCCGCCCTGGCGGCGTGCACGGCCCCCGACGCCGACCTCGTCCTCATGGTGAAACCGCAGTTCGAGGTGGGCAAGGAGCGGCTCGGCACGGGCGGAGTCGTCCGGAGCACCGAACTCCGCGCCGACGCGGTGAAGAACGTGGCCCGGCGGGCCGCCGAACTCGGACTCGGCGTCCTCGGCGTCACGGCAAGCCCGCTGCCCGGCCCCTCCGGCAACGTCGAGTACTTTCTGTGGCTGCGGGCGGGCGCGCCCGCGCTGGATCCGGCGGATGTCGACCGCGCCGTGGCGGAAGGACCTCGTTGAGCTCAACGGCAGCACCACCAGAGGCAACAACCCGTACCGTCTTCCTGCTCGCGCACACCGGCCGCCCGGCCGCCGTGCGCAGCGCCGAACTGGTCGTCCTGGGCCTGCTGCGCTGCGGCATCGGCGTCCGGGTCCTGGAGGCCGAGGCCTCGGACCTGCCCCTGCCGCCCTCCGTCGAGAGGGTGCCGGAGGCCTGCTCCGACGCCCTCGACGGCTGTGAACTCCTCGTCGTCCTCGGCGGGGACGGCACGCTGCTGCGCGGCGCCGAGTTCTCCCGCGCCTCCGGGGTGCCGATGCTCGGCGTCAACCTGGGGCGCGTCGGCTTCCTCGCGGAGGCCGAGCGCGACGACCTCGACAAGGTCGTCGACCGTGTCGTGACCAAGGCGTACGAGGTCGAGGAGCGGATGACCCTCGACGTCGTCGTGTACGAGAACGGCGACGTCCTGCACCGCGACTGGGCGCTCAACGAAGCGGCCGTGCAGAAGGTGTCCCCGGAGCGGATGCTGGAGGTCGTCCTCGCGATCGACGGCCGCCCGGTGACCGGCTTCGGCTGCGACGGGGTGATCTGCGCGACACCCACGGGATCCACCGCGTACGCCTTCTCGGCGGGCGGACCCGTCGTCTGGCCCGAGGTCGAGGCACTGCTCATGGTCCCGATCGGGGCCCACGCGCTCTTCGCCAAGCCGCTGATCACCACCCCGCAGTCGGTGCTCGCGGTCGAGGTCGAGCCGCACACCCCCCACGGGGTGCTGTGGTGCGACGGGCGGCGGACCGTGGAACTTCCCGCGGGCGCCCGCGTCGAGGTGCGGCGGGGCGCCGTGCCCGTCCGGCTGGCCCGGCTGCACCACGCCTCCTTCACGGACCGCCTGGTCGCCAAGTTCGCCCTGCCGGTGTCGGGGTGGCGGGGCGCCCCGCACTGACGCGCCGGCCCCCCCGGGCCACGAACGATCGGCGCGCCGGAGGGTTACGCGCGGGGGCGATGTCGCATCGGACCCGGGAAACCTCGTATGGTCTGGGGCGTGCTGGAGGAGATGCGGATACGGTCGCTCGGGGTCATCGACGACGCGGTGGTCGAGCTGTCGCCCGGCTTCACCGCGGTGACCGGTGAGACCGGTGCGGGCAAGACCATGGTCGTGACCAGCCTCGGGCTGCTGCTCGGCGGCCGGGCGGACCCGGCCCTGGTGCGGATCGGCGCGGCGTCGGCCGTCGTCGAGGGACGGATCAGCGTGCCCGCGGGCGCGCCCGCCGCCGTACGCGCCGAAGAGGCCGGGGCCGAGTTCGACGAGGGCGTGCTGCTCGTCAGCCGTACCGTCTCGGCCGAGGGACGCTCACGCGCCCACCTCGGCGGGCGCTCCGTGCCCGTCGGGCTGCTCGCCGAACTCGCCGACGAACTCGTCGCCGTCCACGGTCAGACCGACCAGCAGGGCCTGCTCAAGCCGGCCCGGCAGCGCGGTGCGCTCGACCGGTACGCGGGCGAGGCCGTCTCCGTGCCGCTCGGCGCCTACGGGGACGCGTACAAGCGGCTGAGGGCCGTCACCGGCGAGCTGGAGGAGATCACCACCCGGGCCAGGGAACGCGCCCAGGAGGCCGATCTGCTGCGCTTCGGGCTCGGCGAGATCGAGGCCGTCGCCCCGCTGCCCGGAGAGGACGTCGAACTCGCCGCCGAGGCCGAGCGGCTCGGGCACGCCGAGGCCCTGGCCTCCGCCGCGGCCCTCGCGCACGGCGCGCTGGCCGGCAACCCCGAGGACCCCGAGTCCGTCGACGCGACCACCCTGGTCGCGGGCGCGGGCCGGGCCCTGGAAACCGTACGGTCGCACGACCCGGCGCTCGCCGCGCTCGCCGACCGGATGGGGGAGATCTCCATCCTCCTCGGCGACGTGGCCACCGAACTCGCCGGATACGCCGACGACCTGGACGCCGACCCGCTGCGGCTCGCCGCCGTCGAAGAGCGGCGCGCGGCCCTCACGCAGCTCATCCGGAAGTACGGCAGGGACGGCGAGGGCACGACCGCCGTGCTGGCCTGGGCGGAGGAGAGCGCGGGCAGGCTCGGAGAGCTCGACGGCGACGACGACCGCATCGAGGAGCTGACCGCCGAGCGGGACCTGCTGCGGGACGACCTGTCCGTCCTCGCCCAGCGGCTCACCGACGCCCGCACGGAGGCCGCCGACCGGTTCGCCGCCGCCGTCACCGCCGAACTCGCCTCGCTCGCCATGCCGCACGCGCGCGTGTCGTTCGCCCTCAGCCAGACCGAGGACCCCGAGGGCGTCGAGGTCGGCGGCCGCCGCGTCGCCTACGGCCCGTCCGGCGCCGACGAGGTCGAGCTGCTGCTCGCTCCGCACCCCGGCGCTCCGCCGCGCCCGATCGCCAAGGGCGCGTCCGGTGGCGAGCTGTCCCGCGTGATGCTCGCCGTCGAGGTCGTCTTCGCCGGGGTCGACCCGGTGCCCACGTACCTCTTCGACGAGGTCGACGCGGGCGTCGGCGGCAAGGCGGCCGTCGAGATCGGCCGCCGGCTCGCCAAGCTGGCCAGGACCGCGCAGGTCGTGGTCGTCACCCACCTCCCCCAGGTCGCGGCCTTCGCCGACCGGCAGTTGCTCGTCGAGAAGACCAACGACGGCTCCGTCACCCGGTCCGGCGTCACCGTCCTCGAAGGCGAGGAGCGGGTGCGCGAGCTGTCCCGGATGCTCGCCGGCCAGGAGGACTCCGAGACGGCCAGGGCGCACGCCGAGGAACTCCTGGCGGCCGCCAGGGCGGACGCGTGACCCGCGCGGGCTGATCCGGCGCGGGTTGGTGCGGTGTGCGTTGGTCCGGCGACGCGGGTTGGTGCGGCGTGCGTGGGCCGCGACGTGGGTTGGTCCGGTGTGCGTGGGCCGCGACGCGGGTTGGTCCGGCGTGCGTGGGTCGGCGTGCGCTCACCCGTGTGGGTGAACCCGCCGGATGGGTGCGTACGCCGGACGCGTTCCGCACAAGGGAACGACGCCACTTCGGTGCCGGAACGTGCGTACGGTCAGGGGCGGGTACTGGCATCCTTGGGCGCGTGACACAGCTCCGTACGGTTCAAGTGCTGGGCGGCGGCAGCGCGGGCAGCAGCGCTCACGTCCGATCACTTGCCTCGGGGCTGGTGGCGAGGGGCGTGCGAGTGACCGTGTGCGCCCCGGCCGAACTCGACCGCGCCTACGACTACCTCGGCGCCGGCGCGCACTTCGTGCCGCTGCCCCGGCTCGGCGACCCCGCGGGCGTCAGCGCGCTCCGCAACGCCGCCATCGGCGCCGACGTCGTCCACGCCCACGGGCTGCAGGCGTCCCTGCGGGCCGCACTCGCGCTCACCGGCGACGGCCGGGCCCCCCTCGTGACCACCTGGCACAGTCGAAGCCACCTCGACGGCGCACAAGGCGGGCTCCAGCGGCTCCTGGAACGCAGGACCGTCCGCGCCGCCACCGTCGTCCTCGGCACCTCGTCCGAACTCGTCGACCGGGCCCGGCGGCGCGGGGCCAGGGACGCCCGGCTCGCGCCCGTCACCGTGCCCGCCGCACGCGGGCCCGTCTGCCTCCACGACGGCAAGGCCCGCGCCGAACTCGGCGCCGTCGACCGGCCGTTGATCATGGCAGTCGGCGCGCTCGAACGAGGCCGCGGCTACCGGACACTGCTCGACGCGGCACGCGAATGGCGTGACCTCGACCCGCAGCCGCTGCTCGTCATCGCCGGAGAAGGACGCGAACGAGGCTTCCTCCAGCGGCGGATCACCGACGAGGGCCTCCCGGTGCGGCTCATCGGACGCCGCGAGGACGTCGCCGAGCTGCTCGCCGCGGCGGACGTCGCCGTCCTCCCCTCCCGCTGGGAAGCCCGCTCCCTGCTCGCCCAGGAAGCCCTCCGGCTCGGCGTGCCGCTCGTCGCCACGGCCGTCGGAGGCGTGCCCGAACTCGTCGGCGACGCGGCGGAGCTCGTGCCGTACGGCGACGCGGGCGGGCTCGCCGGGGCGGTGCGGGGGCTGCTGGAGGACGTCGAGCGGCGGATGGATCTCGGGGCGGCGGGGAGGGTGCAGGCGGGGACGTGGCCCACGGAGGACGAGACGGTGGCGCATGTCCTGAGCGTGTACGACGAGTTGGCGGGGCGGTAGGGGGCGGTTCCCTGCGGGGCCTGGCGTCGATTGGGCGTTGAGCGTTGCGTGTTGCGCCCTGGGCTTGGGGCCTGGGGCCCGGACGTCTTGCGGTGGCTTTGCCTCTGGCCCTGTGTCGCGTGCGGCCGCGCCTGTGCCCGTGCCCGTGCCTCGTGCGGGCTGTGCCCGCCGTCGTCGCCCACCGCCATTGGGCTCGCGATGTCTTCGCGCCCGTTTGCTGTGTGAGCCCGCGCCTTGTGCGGGCCGCGCCCACCGCCGCCCGTCGCCCCCCGCCCCGTGTGGGCAATCGTCCCTCCCCCAGACTTCGTCCGGGGGGACCCCCAGGGCGGGACGGGTGGGCACACGGGACGGCGCCCTCGGCGGCGCGTCCGCCCCCTGTGCCTTGACCCGCACCCATACGGCGACGCGCACCCGGTGCGGGTCCAGGCGCGGATGCCTAGGCCCGGCAGGGGGCGCCGTCCGTTGTGCCCACCCGTTCCGCCCCAGCGGAACGATTGCCCACAACGCGCGAGGCGCGGGCGCGAGGGTGGGCCCGCCCCAGCGGAACGATTGCCCACAACGGGGTGGGCCGGGCCCGGTCGGGCTGGGCGGGTGGGCGCCGTCCGTTGTGTCGCAACGGGGCGGGCCGGGGCGGGCCGTCCGTTGTGCCGCACGGGGGTGGGCCGGGTCCGGCCGGGCTGGGCGGGGGTGTGCCGTCCGTTGTGGCCGTGATGGGGGTGGGCGGGGCGTGTCGTTCGTTGTGTTCACGACGGGGGCCTGGCCCGGCGAGTGAGGGTCCGCGAGGGGGGCTTATGGGGTGTGGCGGCGGGCTCGGAGGGCTAGGGAGAGGGCTAGGACGGTTTGGGGGTCGTCGAGGTCGGTGCCGAGGAGTTCGGAGATGCGGGCGAGGCGGTTGTAGAGGGTCTGGCGGTTGAGGTGGAGCTCGCGGGCGGTCTCGGCCTTGCGGCCCGCGTGGGCGAGGTAGGTCTCGAGGGTGGGGAGGAGCGGGGGGCGGGAGGTGCGGTCGTGGTCGCGGAGGGGGCCGATGGCGCGGTCGACGAAGGCGGGGAGGACGGTGTCGCCGTGGTAGTGGAGGCGCCAGAGGAGCAGGTCGATGTCGAGGCGCCGGGCGTCGTACCAGGGGAGGTCGGAGAGGCCCTGGGCGGCCGTCGCGGTCTCGGCCGCGTGCCGTAGGCCCGCCGAGGCCGCCGCCCAGCCGCCGGCGACGCCGACGACGACGATCGGCGGGTGCACGCCGGCGCGTTCGAGGCCGGCCCGTTCCACGCCGGCGCGCAGGGCCGCGGCCACCCGGTCGGCGACCGCCGTGCGCTCGGATTCGGAGCGCAGGCCGAGGAGCAGCGGGACCCGGCCCTCCACCGGGCGGACGCCGAGGAGGACGGGGACGCCGACCGAGGACAGCTCTTCGAGGACGGCCCGGGCCAGCAGGGCCCAGTTGCCGGAGGGGGAGAGTTCCGAGGCCAGGCGCATGACGACCGGCAGGAGCGGGCCGTCGCCCGGTTTGAAGCCGAGGACGCGGGCCTGGGCGGGGGCGGCCTCGGCCGTGATGCGGCCCTCCGCGAGGTCCGTCAGGAAGTCGCCGCGGCCGCGGGCGGCCAGCTCCTCCTCCTGGCGGGCCTGCATGAGGACGACGGCGAGGAGCCCGGCGGCCCGCTCGGCGGCCATCCGGTGGACGGGGGAGAGGGCGCCGGAGACCGCCAGGAGGACGAGGCGGGCCCGTACCGACGACGTACCGGGGCCGCCGCCGGGCACGTCGACGAGGACGGTGCCGGTGGGCGGGCCGGATTCGCGGGCGGCCCGCTGGCCGCGCAGCCCGTCCCAGACCTGGAGCGGGTCGGCGGGTGCGGAGTCGGCGCCCGCCGCGTACAGGAGCTGGCCGTCGGCGGTCTCCAGGAAGACGGGGTTGGCGGCGAAGTCGGAGAGGATGCGGAGGACCTGGGGGACGCCGCCGCCGCCGAGGAGGGCCTCGGTGCACTGCCGGTGGACCTCTTCGGCCTGGCGCAGGAGCGCGTAGTGGCCGTTGACGATCTCGGTGTGGATCTCCTCCGTGACGGCGACGAAGGGGACCTCGCGGTGGAGCTGGACGAGGGGCAGGCCGGCCGTCCGGGCGGTCTCCACTATCGTCGCGGGGAGGCGGGCGAAGCGCGGGCCCAGTTCCACGACGAGCGCCGCGATGCCGCGGTCGGCGAGGCGGCGGACGAAGGCGCGCTGTTCGGCCGGGCGGGTGCCGAGGCCGAGTCCCGTCGTGAGCAGGAGCTCGCCGCCCTTGAGCAGTGAGGCGATGTTCGGCACCTCGCCGGCGTGCACCCAGCGCACGGTGCGGTGCAGCCGGTCGGCGCCGGCGACGACCTCCGGGAGCCCGCCGCGGAGGCCCGGAAGTTCGAGTGCCCGCTGCACGGTGATCCCGCCCTGATTGTCCATGGGCCCGGACGCTACCCGCGTCCGTGTTTCGGCGACATCACCCCACGGTCACGGGACCGGACAGTTCGTACAACGGGGCGACAACTCGTCGTGTCGTGGCGGGAATTGTGCGACCGCATGTCGATTGTGGCCTGTGTCACACGCGAGGATGCTCTCGCGCCATGGCAGAGAACCCCACCCCAGAGGTCCACCGGCTGAAGGCGAACTCGGTCGGTCTCGTCGGCGTCGTCTTCATGGCCGTGGCCACGGCGGCCCCGATCACCGCGATGACCGGAAACCTTCCCATCGCCGTCGGTTTCGGCAACGGCACCGGAGCACCCGCCGGCTATCTCTTCGCGACGCTGGTCCTGACCGTCTTCTCGGTCGGCTACGTCGCCATGGCCAAGCGGATCACGGCCGCCGGCGCCTTCTACGGCTACATCTCGCACGGCCTCGGCCGGATCGCCGGCATGGCGTCCGGCATGCTCGCGGTCCTCGCGTACGTCGTCTTCGAGGCCTCGATCGTCGGCGTCTTCGCGTACTTCGCCAAGACGACCGTCGCGGACCAGCTCGGCGTCGACCTTCCGTGGATCCTGTACGCGGCGGTCATGCTGGCGGTCACCGCCGTCCTCTCGTACTTCGACATCAACCTGACGGCCAAGGCGCTCGGCGTGATGCTCGTGGCCGAGATAGCGGTCCTCTTCGCGGTCGCCACCGCCGTCCTGATCGCCGGCGGCGGCCCCGACGGCATCCCGGTCGAGCCGGTCGACCCGAGGAACGCCTTCACCGGCACCTCCGCCGGCCTCGGCCTCTTCTTCGCCTTCTGGTCCTGGGTCGGCTTCGAGTCGACCGCGATGTACGGGGAGGAGTCCCGCGACCCCAAGCGGGTCATCCCGCGCGCCACCCTGATCTCCGTGATCGGCGTCGGCCTCTTCTACATCTACGTGTCGTGGATGACGATCGCCGGCAACGGACTGGCGGAGTCCGTGAAGCTGTCCGCCTCCTCGTCGCCGCTCGACCTGTTCTTCGCGCCCACCCAGAGCTTCATCGGCGCCTGGGCCGTCGACGCCTTCCAGTGGCTGCTGCTCACCGGCTCCTTCGCCTGCGGGATGGCGTTCCACCAGTGCGCCTCGCGCTACCTCTACGCCATCGGCCGCGAGGGCTTCCTCCACCCGGCGCTGGGCCGCACCCACGCCCGGCACGGGTCGCCGTACATCGCGTCGTACGTGCAGAGCGCGATCGCCGTGGCCCTCGTCGCCGCCTTCTGGCTGACCGGCCAGGACCCGTACATCCACCTGTACACCCTGCTCGCCATCCTCGGGACCATGGCGATCCTCATCGTCCAGACCCTCTGCTCCTTCGCCGTCATCGGCTACTTCCGCAGGAACCACCCCGAGGACCGGCACTGGTTCAAGACCCTCACGGCCCCGCTGCTCGGCGGTGTCGGCATGATCGCCGTCGTCGTGCTGCTGATCATGAACATGGAGACCGCGGCCGGGCTCGCCGCCGACTCCCTCTTCTTCAAGGCGATCCCCTGGATCGTCGGCGCGGTCTTCTTCGGCGGTCTCGGCCTCGGCTTCTACCTCAAGGCCAAGCGGCCCGAGCGGTACGAGATCATCGGCCGGATCGTCCTGGAGGACGCCGCCGAGCGCCCCGCCGAAGAGGCCCCCGCGCCCGCCCCCGCGACCCGGAGCTGAGTCCGCCTCCCTTCCGGGTTCCCTCCCCCCTTCTCCAGGAGCGCCCCATGGCACGCACCAACCCGATGCACCTCCTGAAGCACCTCGCCGCCGAACACGCCGACGCCCGAAGGCTCGGCCTGCCCGTCGGCGAACTCCGCGGCATGAGAGCCGACGCCGTCGGACGGCGGTCCCTGCTCAAGTACGCGGCCGCCGCCGGGATCGCGGTCGGCACGGGCACGGCGACCACCGCCGTTCCCGCCGCGGCCGCCACCACGACCCCGCCGCTGAACAGCACCGCCCGGATCGCCGTCGTCGGCGCCGGGATCTCCGGCCTCACCGCCGCCCTCACCCTCCAGGACGCCGGCCTGAGGCCGGTGCTCTACGAGGCGAACACGTCCAGGGTCGGCGGCCGCATGTGGACCCAGCGGGACCACTGGGCGTACGGACAGACCTCCGAGATCGGCGGCGAGCTGATCGACACCAGCCACAAGAAGATCCTCGAACTCTGTCGCCGCTTCGACCTCGCCACCGAGGACTTCCTGGGCGGCGGACCCAACGGAGCCGAGGAGGTCCTCTGGTTCGGCGGCGCCTACTACCCGCGCGCCCAGGCCGACGAGGACTTCAACGCCGTCTACCAGGCGCTGCGCCGGGACCTCTCCGAGGCGGGGGAGGTCACCTGGAACCGGACCACCCCCACCGGCACCGCCCTCGACGACATGTCGCTGTACGAGTGGATCGAGAGCCGGGTCCCCGGCGGGCACTCCTCACGGCTCGGGAAGTTCATCGACGTCGCCTACAACGTCGAGTACGGCGCCGACACCACCGCGCAGTCGTCGCTCGCCCTCGTCCTGCTCATGGGCTACCAGACCAATCCGGGCAACTTCAACATCTGGGGCCTGTCCAACGAGCGGTACCACATCGTCGGCGGCAACGACCGCCTCCCGAACGCCGTCGCGGGAGCACTCGCCCCCGGCACCCTGCGCACGGGCTGGTCCCTGACCGCCGTACGCGCCAACGCCGACGGCACCCAGACGCTGACCTTCACCGAGGCAGGCGCCACCCGGACCGTCACCGCCGACCACACGATCCTGTGCGTCCCGCTGCCGATCCTCCAGCAACTGGACGTCTCCCAGGCCGGCTTCGACCCGCTCATGCGCAACCTGCTGCGGGACGCCAGGATGGGCCACTGCACCAAGCTCAACATGCAGTTCGGCACCCGCCCCTGGCGCGGCACCGGCCCCTGGCCCGGAGTCTCCGCGGGCGACTGCTTCACCGACTCCGAGGTCCAGCAGACCTGGGACACCACCAAGATCCAGGGCGGGACCGGCGGCATCCTCCTCCAGTACGGCGGCGGCAGCCTGGCCGAGAACCTGAACCCGGCGGGCCCGTTCTCCACCGAGTCCGACCCGTACGTACGGAACCTCGTCACCCGCTACCTGGCCGGCATCGACGCCTTCTTCCCCGGCACCTCCCGGGCGTACACCGGCCGCGCCCAGCTCTCCGCCTGGCACAAGAACCCGTACGCGCTCGGCGCCTACTCCTACTGGCCCATCGGCTACCTCCACCGGTACGCCACGTACGAGGGAACCGCGCAGGGCAACGTCCACATCGGCGGCGAGCACTGCTCGTACGACTTCCAGGGCTTCATGGAGGGCGGCGCCACCGAGGGCGAGCGGGCCGCCAAGGAGGTGATCGCCGCCCTGAGGTGATCAGCCGGCCGGCACGATGTTCTGGTTGTACCGGAACACGTTGTCGGGGTCGAACGCGGCCTTCACGGCGGCGAGCCGGCGGTAGTTCTCCTCCCCGAAGGAGGAGACGATCCGCTGCTCGCCCTCGGCGCCGACGAAGTTCAGATACGTCGACTCGAGCGCCCACGGCCGCGCGTCGGCCCGCACGTCGTGCACCCACTGCCTCGCCTGATCGTCGTACGCCGGGTCCTCCCAGGTCGCGAACGGGTGCACCGCCCACGGCGCGGTGCGCCACGGCTGCGGATACCGGGAGGCCCCGGCGGCCACGGCCCCGCCCATCAGGAACAGCACGTGCTGGGTGGCCGTCTGCGCCGGGATCCGCGCGCCCCGGTCGCAGAACACGTCCACGGCCTCGTCGGGGAACTCCCGCAGGTACTCGGCCGACCAGTAGTTCCGCAGCCCCGGCGGGTCGTCCAGCATCGACTGCAGATCCACGTACGGGATGTCCGTGACGACCTCGACCACGGGGTTCAGCGCGAACAACGGCGCCGCGAAGTCACGGAGTTCGGCGACCGGGCCGGCGTACGTGAACAGCGCCCCGCAGACCAGCTTGCCGACCAGGTCCTCCGGGACGAACGGCTCCGGGGGCGCGGGCAGGTAGATGGCGCCGCCGCCCATCTCGTCGGGCGCGCGCTCGCCCAGGTCGCGGAAGGTGCGCACCACCTCGGGCGCGTTGTCCGGCAGGAAGAACAGCATGGCCACGCTCATCCGGGGCAGCGGGTGCAGCCGCATCGTCAGCGAGGTCGCCACCCCGAAGTTGCCGCCGCCGCCGTGCAGCGCCCAGAACAGCTCGGGGTTCTCGTCCGCGTCCGCGTGGACGTGCTTGCCCTCCGCCGTGATCAGGTCGGCGGCCAGCAGGTTGTCGCTGGCGAGCCCGAACTTCCGCTCCAGCCAGCCCGAGCCGCCGCCCAGGACGAAGCCGCCCACACCGGTGGTGGACACCCGCCCGCCGGTGGTCGCCACGTGGAACGGCTGGCACGCGTGGTCCAGGTGGGCCATCGTCGCCCCGCCCTCGACCCGTACCGTCATGCCCTCCGGGTCCACGACGACGTGGTGCATCCGGCGGAGGTCGACGACCAGCGCGCCGTCGATCACGGAGGTCCCGGCGACGCTGTGCCCGCCGCCGCGCACCGCGATCGGCAGCCCGGTCGCGCGCCCGAACAGGACCGCATTGGACACGTCCGCCTGGGTGGCGCACTGGGCGATCACCGACGGGCGCCGGTCGATCATGCCGTTGTGCAGGGCACGCGCCTCGTCGTAGCCCGGATCGCCGGGGGTGACCACCTCGCCGGCCAGGTCCTCGACCAGTCCGGCCAGGGCGCTTTCGGAGACGTGGGGAGCCATGGGAGCCCCCCTTTCGTACGGGGGGACAGGACCCTCTCATCGTAGGTCCGGGCGCCGTCCCCCGCGCGGGACGCGCCAGGCCCCGTCGTCGAACGACAGGGCCTGGGTCCTGCCCGGAAAGTAGAGCCGGGCAGGACTTTCCGGACAGGGCCTAGCCGCCGTACGCCCCGCTCGCCGTCAGCCGCAGCGCGGTGTCGATCAGCGGCACGTGGCTGAAGGCCTGCGGGAAGTTGCCCACCTGGCGCTGGAGCCGCGGGTCCCACTCCTCGGCGAGCAGCCCGAGGTCGTTGCGGAGGGCCAGGAGCTTCTCGAAGAGCGTGCGGGCCTCGTCGACGCGGCCGATCATCGCCAGGTCGTCGGCCAGCCAGAACGAGCAGGCGAGGAACGCGCCCTCGTCGCCCTCCAGACCGTCGACGCCGGCCTCCTCGCCGGCCGTGGGGTAGCGCAGGACGAAGCCGTCCTCCGTGGACAGCTCGCGCTGGATCGCCTCGATCGTGCCGATCACCCGCTTGTCGTCCGGCGGCAGGAAGCCCATCTGCGGGATCAGCAGCAGGGAGGCGTCCAGCTCCCTGGAGCCGTACGACTGCGTGAACGTGTTCCGCTCCTTGTCGTAGCCCTTCTCGCAGACGTCCCGGTGGATCTCGTCGCGCAGCTCCTGCCAGCGCTCCAGCGGGCCGTCGGCGTCCCCGGACTCGATGAGCTTGATCGTGCGGTCGACCGCCACCCAGGCCATCACCTTGGAGTGGACGAAGTGCCGGCGCGGGCCGCGGACCTCCCAGATGCCCTCGTCGGGCTGGTCCCAGTGCTTCTCCAGGTAGTTGATCAGCTTGATCTGGAGGAGGGAGGCGTAGTCGTTGCGGGAGAGGCCCGTCATGTGCGCCAGGTGGAGGGCCTCGGTGACCTCGCCGTAGACGTCCAGCTGGAGCTGGTTGGCGGCGCCGTTGCCGACCCGGACCGGGCCCGAGTTCTCGTACCCCGGCAACCAGTCGAGCTCCGCCTCGCCGAGCTCCCGCTCGCCGGCGATGCCGTACATGATCTGCAGGTTCTCCGGGTCGCCCGCGACCGCCCTGAGCAGCCAGTCCCGCCACGCGCGGGCCTCCTCGCGGTAGCCGGTGCGCAGCATCGAGGAGAGGGTGATCGCCGCGTCGCGGAGCCAGGTGTAGCGGTAGTCCCAGTTCCGGACGCCGCCGATCTCCTCCGGCAGCGAGGTGGTCGGCGCGGCCACGATCCCGCCGGTCGGCGCGTACGTCAGCGCCTTCAGGGTGATCAGCGAGCGGACCACGGCCTCCCGGTAGGGGCCGTGGTACGTGCAGTGCTCGACCCACTCGCGCCAGAACTCGGCGGTCGCCTCCAGGGAGCCGTCCGGGTCCGGCAGCGCCGGCGGCTCCTTGTGGGAGGGCTGCCAGGACAGCGTGAAGGTGATCCGGTCGCCGGGGGTGACCGTGAAGTCCGAGTACGTCGTCAGGTTCTCGCCGTGGGTCTCGGCGTCCGTGTCCAGCCACACCGAGTCCGGCCCGGCGACGGCGACCGTCCGCTCCCCGACCTTGTGGACCCAGGGCACGATGCGGCCGTAGCTGAACCGCATCCGCAGCGCCGAGCGCATCCGCACCCGGCCGGAGACGCCCTCGACGATCCGGATCAGCTGCGGCGCGCCGTCGCGCGGCGGCATGAAGTCGGTCACCCGGACCGTGCCCCGCGGGGTGTCCCACTCGGACTCCAGGATCAGCGAGTCGCCGAGGTAGCGGCGCCGGTCGGCGGGGGCGGGCTCGGCGTCCGCCGGACCCGCCGGACCCACCCGCCAGAACCCGTGTTCCTCGGTGCCGAGCAGTCCGGCGAAGACCGCGTGCGAGTCGAAGCGTGGGAGGCACAGCCAGTCGACGCTGCCGTCCCGGCAGACCAGGGCTGCGGTCTGCATGTCTCCGATGAGTGCGTAATCCTCGATGCGCCCGGCCACGTGCTTCACTCCAGTCGAACGGCCATGTCCGCCCCGCGGGGCGCTTGCTCGGATCCGGCGGGTTCTCGGCCGGATCCGTGTGTGTCAGCGGTCAAGGGGTCGTCGACGAGCTCTGGGCCGGATGAAGGGGCGGGGTGGTGCCACTGGCCGGCCGGCTCGGCGGGCAATGTCCGAGCAGGATACGTCGCACCCTAGTGACCCGGTGATCACGTCGGTAACGCTGTTGCTCCGATCAGGTGAACGACCCCCGTCTCCTCCTGGGCCGGTCCGCCCGGCGCCTCTTTCCCCTGGTGGGCGGGTCGCCGCACGGCCCCGCCGTCGGCCGCCCGACCCTCCGCGTCGCCGTGCGTGAACACCCGACTGCCGCGTGTGGCCGGAAGCGGTCTCCCGATGTCGCTGATACCCTGGTACCCCGTGGACCGGTGGGAAACGGCGAAAGCCGAAGACCCCGCAACCGCAGCGACGGCACCCCCCGATTCTTCCGGAGGGGACGCCGGTACGCACCTCCAGAACGCGACCACGGGAGCCCCCTCTTGGCGATGCCGCCCAACACCACGACGACCAAGCACATCTTCGTCACCGGGGGTGTCGCCTCCTCCCTCGGCAAGGGCCTGACCGCCTCCAGCCTGGGTGCGCTCCTCAAGGCCCGCGGCCTGCGGGTCACGATGCAGAAGCTCGACCCGTACCTGAACGTCGACCCGGGCACGATGAACCCCTTCCAGCACGGCGAGGTGTTCGTCACCAACGACGGCGCCGAGACCGACCTGGACATCGGCCACTACGAGCGCTTCCTCGACGTCGACCTCGACGGCTCGGCCAACGTCACCACCGGCCAGGTCTACTCGCAGGTCATCGCCAAGGAGCGGCGCGGCGAGTACCTCGGCGACACCGTGCAGGTCATCCCGCACATCACCAACGAGATCAAGTCCCGGATCCGCCGCATGGCGACCGACGACGTCGACGTCGTCATCACCGAGGTCGGCGGCACGGTCGGCGACATCGAGTCGCTGCCGTTCCTGGAGACCGTCCGCCAGGTCCGCCACGAGGTCGGCCGCGACAACGTCTTCGTCGTGCACATCTCGCTGCTGCCCTACATCGGCCCCTCCGGCGAGCTGAAGACCAAGCCGACCCAGCACTCGGTCGCCGCCCTGCGCAACATCGGCATCCAGCCCGACGCGATCGTGCTGCGCGCCGACCGCGAGGTCCCGACCGCCATCAAGCGCAAGATCTCGCTGATGTGCGACGTCGACGAGGCCGCGGTGGTCGCCGCCATCGACGCCAAGTCGATCTACGACATCCCGAAGGTGCTGCACACCGAGGGCCTGGACGCCTACGTCGTCCGCAAGCTCGACCTGCCGTTCCGCGACGTGGACTGGTCCACCTGGGACGACCTGCTCGACCGCGTCCACAACCCCGAGCACGAGGTCACCGTCGCGCTCGTCGGCAAGTACATCGACCTGCCCGACGCGTACCTCTCCATCACCGAGGCCATGCGCGCCGGCGGCTTCGCCAACAAGGCCCGCGTCAAGGTCAAGTGGGTCACCTCCGACGACTGCAAGACCCCGGCGGGCGCGCAGAAGCAGCTCGGCGACGTCGACGCCATCCTGATCCCCGGCGGCTTCGGCGACCGCGGCGTGAACGGCAAGATCGGCGCCATCCAGTACGCCCGCGAGAACAAGGTGCCGCTGCTCGGCATCTGCCTCGGCCTGCAGTGCATCGTCATCGAGGCCGCGCGGAACCTCGCGGACATCCCGGACGCCAACTCCACCGAGTTCGACCCGGCCACCGCGCACCCCGTCGTCTCCACGATGGAGGAGCAGCTCGCGTACGTCGAGGGCGCCGGCGACCTGGGCGGAACGATGCGCCTGGGCCTTTACCCGGCGAAGCTCGCCGAGGGCTCGATCGTCCGCGAGGTCTACGACGACCAGCCGTACGTGGACGAGCGCCACCGCCACCGCTACGAGGTGAACAACTCCTACCGCGCCGAGCTGGAGAAGAAGGCCGGCCTGGTCTTCTCCGGCACCTCCCCGGACAACAAGCTCGTCGAGTACGTCGAGTACCCGCGCGAGGTCCACCCCTACCTGGTCGCCACCCAGGCGCACCCGGAGCTCCGCTCCCGCCCGACCCGCCCGCACCCGCTCTTCGCGGGCCTGGTGAAGGCCGCCGTCGAGCGCAAGACGGGCAAGCCCGCGAAGTAACCGGCGCTGTCGGCCGTCGGCGTTAACGTTGCCGGGGTACGGGTCCTCACGGACCCGTACC
>NZ_JBHJQI010000152.1:0-20610 GCF_042262805.1 Streptomyces sp. NPDC056361 | reverse complement strand
GGGACACCACCCCGGGCAGGGCCCTTCGCCGTGTCACCCGCCCGTCAGGGGCTCTTCACGCCCGGGGGAACGAGGTTGCGGGGCGCTCCCGGCGGCAGGGCGCGCTTGAACCCGCCCGTGCGCAGCACCGCCGGCGTGGGCGTCGTCTGCTGGGTCCAGTCGTTTGCCCAGATGAAGTTCGAGCCGTTGGTCTGGCCGAGCGTCTGCCACACCTGTCCGCCCTTGGTCACGACCTTGACGAGTGCCGTGTTGCCCTGGTTGTCGTAGGCCACACCGCAGGCGTCGGCGGGGAAGAAGCGGTTCCGCGGGTCCGTCGGCGTCGCGACCGCGTTGGTCAGGTCCTGCCAGACGATCGTCCCGCCTGCCGTAGCCGCCCTTCCGACATAGACCTTGCCGCCGGTGAGCACCGCCTGCTGGTCCTCCGTGCTGGAGGGGGCGTAGAGGTCGATGTCGGAGCAGGGTCCTGTGGCGCCCGTGGCGCCCGTGGCGCCAGTTGCACCAGTTGCGCCTGTGGCTCCCGTTGCTCCGGTTGAGCCTGTCGCGCCTGTCGCGCCTGTGGCTCCCGTCGCGCCCGTAGCTCCGGTGGCTCCAGTTGCGCCCGTGGCGCCGGTCGGGCCGGTTTCGCCCGTGGCTCCGGTGGCCCCGGTCGCCCCGGTCGGGCCGGTTTCGCCCGTGGCTCCGGTCGCTCCGGTGGCGCCCGTCGCACCGGTTTCACCTGTGGCACCGGTAGCTCCGGTCGGGCCTGTTTCGCCCGTGGCTCCTGTCGCCCCGGTGGCTCCGGTCGCCCCGGTGGCTCCGGTCGCCCCGGTGGCTCCGGTCGCTCCAGTGGCCCCCGTGGCTCCGGTCGCCCCCGTGGCTCCCGTCGCCCCCGTGCTGCCCGTCGCTCCGGTAGATCCGGTGGCGCCCGTGGCTCCCGTCGCGCCTGTGGCCCCGGTCGCCCCTGTGGCGCCCGTCGCTCCGGTCGCTCCGGTCGCCCCTGTGGCGCCCGTCGCCCCCGTATTGCCCTTCGGGCCGGTAGGGCCAGTGTTGCCCTTCGGGCCCTTGGGGCCGGTGGGGCCTGGTGGGCCGGGCTTGCAGGCGTCGTCGCCGCCGGCGAGGGTGCGGGAGGTGGTCCCTTCGATGAGGGGCTGGATCTCCTGGTCCAGGAACTCCTGGAGGGAGTTCGCGGGTCCGTGCTCGGCCTCGTGCTCGGCCTCGTTCGCGGCCTGGTTATCGGCCTCGGGCGCGTGGTCGGTGTCGGGATGCAGGCGGGGGTCCTGCTTCTGGCAGTTGTGGCCGGGCGGGGGGCCTGCCAGGGGGGTGCTCGCCGCGCCGGGGGTGCCGGGGGTGGGGGTTCGGGCCCAGGTGGCTGCCGTGGCCGTCGCGGGGGACGCGAAGCCGGTGAGGACGAGGGCGACGGAGGCGAGCGCGCCGCCGCCGAGCCATGTGCGGCGGCGGGGGAGCGGGCCGAGCGGGGTCCGGGTCCTGGCGTCAGGACGCATGCATGCTCCTTCCTGCACCGGCCGGGGGGCCGGTGGGAGATGTCCGGGAAGCACCTGGGGCACTCCGTTTATCGGAACATCGGATTGCGCATGCGAAGTCTTGACGGTTCTGTGGCACTGCCAACGCCATGGCCCAGTGCCGAAAGCCGAACGGATGCGTACACGACGGCGAACTCGGGACCGTGCTGCGGCGTGCCGACAGCACCGTCGGGCCCGGCGTCCGTAGGGTCGCGCACCCCCGACAGCTCTCCCGTCCCCACCGGAAGTGGTGTTGCCGTGCAGCCGTCCATCTGCCTGTGCATGATCGTCAAGAACGAGGCCGCCGTGATCGAGCGCTGCCTCGCCTCCGTCCGCGGTCTCGTGGACACCTGGGTCATCTCCGACACCGGGTCCACGGACGGGACGCAGGAGCTGATCCGCGGCGCGCTCGCCGGCATCCCGGGCGAGCTGCGGGAGGACCCGTGGGTGAACTTCGGGCACAACCGCAGCCTGAACATCGCGCACGCGCGCGGCCGGGCCGACTACCTCCTGCTCCTCGACGCTGACCACGTCCTGCGGCAGGAGGGGCCGCTGGCGCCGACCGCCGACGCGTACATGATCCGCCACGAGGGGACGCTGGAGTACCGGATCAAACGCCTGGTCAGGGGTGATCTGCCGTGGCGGTACGAGGGTGTGACCCATGAGTACCTGACGGCCGACCGGGACCACGTGCAGGAGAACCTCGACGCCCTCGTCGTCGAGGACTACGCCGACGGCGGCTCGCGCCACGACAAGTTCGAGCGCGACGCCCGGCTCCTGGGCGCCGAGCTCGACCGCGACCCGGACAACCCCCGTACGGTCTTCTACCTCGCGCAGACCATGCGGGACATGGGCCGCTCCGACGAGGCCGTCGACCTCTACGAGCGGCGCGCGGCCATGGGCGGCTGGGGCGAGGAGGTGTACTACGCGCTGCTCCAGTCCGGAGTCCTCAGGGCCGACGCCGGCGAGTGGCCGGCCGCGATGGACGCGCTCTCGCGGGCCTGGGAGTCGCGTCCGGAGCGCCTTGAGGCCTGCTACGAGCTGGTGGCGAGGCTGCGGACGATGCGCCGCCACCACGCCGCGCACGCCGTCGTCTCGGCCGTGGTCGACCGGGAGCCGCCCCGCGACGACCTGCTGTTCCTCCAGCCGTGGGTGTACCGGTGGGGGCTGCTCTTCGAGTACTCGATCACCGCGTACTGGACCGGGGACCACGCGGCCTCGCTGGCCGCCTGCGACCGGCTGCTCGCGCTGCCCGACCTGCCCGAGAGCTACCGCGAACAGACCCGCGCCAACCGGGCGTTCGCCGTCGCCCGGCTGGACGAGGCCGCCGCCCCCGCGCTCGTCTGAGGAACGCGGGGGCGGCGGGGGTGCCCGGTGCCGGGGTGCGGCCGGTCGGCGATGCGGTGTCAGCGGACCCGGGAGCGGGACTCCATCGCGTCGCGGGCCGCGCCCTCGGACTCGTACACCTCGCACATGTGCCGGCCGTCGGGGGTCGACGTGTGCTCGACCTCCCACAGGCTGATCTCGCTGCCGTCGAGCAGCAGGAACTGGTGCTCGTAGAGGGTGAAGCCGGCGTCCCGGCCGCCTTCGACCGGGCAGTGGCGGCCGAAGGCCTGCGTGATGTGGTGCGCGAAGGCCAGCCGGAGGCGGCGGACCGTCCGCTCGCCCGGCCGGTCCGCGTTCTCCGCGCGCCGCAGGACGCGGCGCGCGTGGTCGGCGGAGTTGTCCGGCACGTACATCCGGGGCTGGGCCGGTATGGGGCGGGCGAGCAGGGCGCTCAGCAGCTCCAGGTCGTCGTCCTCGTCGAGGGCGCGGCCGTCGGAGCGCTCGACCGTCCAGCCGGGCAGCGGCCCGGTCGGCAGCCGGGACGCGGCGAGCCGGGCCTCCGACTCCTCCGCGTACAGCTCGTGCTGCCGGGCGCCGTCCCGGCCGGTGTTGTGCACGAGCTCCCAGAGGCTGAGCGCGCTTCCGTCGGCGAGCAGGTACGTGTGGCGGTGGGTGGTGCGGTGCAGCGACGCGCTGTGGTGCGAGGAGTGCAGCGCGCTGGAGTGCGCGAGCGCCGAACCGAGGCGCTCGACGGTCGAGTCGGGCAGGTCGAAGGAGTTGAGCGCCCGGCCGAGGAGGCGCTCAAGGTGCGTCTCGGTCGTCTCGAAGGGATCGTGAGGATCCTGCGGATCGTTCAAGAGGGTCTCCAGGCCGTCGCCGCATGTCACTTGGTGCTTGCTTAACGTAGTCCCTGGGTCTGACATCGCGTCCGGGGTTCGGGAAAACGAAGGGCGCGCACCGGAAGTTCCCGCCGGTTCGACCCCAACTCCCGTGGACTTACCGGGAGTACGCGTCCGCTGCCGGTCCGTACAACTCGCGGTACGAGGGGAAGTCGCCGCCCGGACCGCGCCGGCCGCCCGGGGCGGCGAGGACGGCCCGGACGATCGCCCGGGTCACCAGGTCCGCGCCCGCCGCCAGGATCTCGTTCAGGGCGAGCGGCCCGGGCTCCGCGGGCAGCTCCCGCGCACCGGTGGCGAGCGCGAAGACCGTGTCCCCGTCGTTCATCAGGTGCACCGGGCGCACCGCGCGCGCGATGCCGTCGTGGGCCGTGCCCGCGACCTTCCGCGCCTGGGAGCGGGTCAGCGCCGCGTCCGTCGCGACGACGGCGAGCGTGGTGTTCAGCGGCGGCGGCGCGGCCGTCCGCCGCGCCTCGGCGAGCCGCCGCCGGGCCGCCTCGTGGACCTGCGGCTCCGGGAGGACGAGCCGGCCGTCCGCGAAGTAGCAGCCGTACGGGACGCCGTTCGCCGGGTCGACGACCGAGCCCGCCGCGTTGACCACCACGAGCGCGCCGACCGTGATGCCCGACTCCAGGACGGTGCTCGCCGTCCCCACCCCGCCCCGCAGCCCGCCGGCCACGGCCCCGGTGCCCGCGCCCACCGCGCCCGCCTCCACGCGCGCGTGGTCCCCGCTCGCGGCGGCCGCCTCCACCGCCGCGCGGCCCGTCGCCGCGTCCGGCCGGGCCGCGAAGTCGCCGCCGCGCCCCAGGTCGAAGACGCACGCCGCCGGTACCACCGGCACCACGTGGGACGGGTCGGGACCCACCCGCACGCCCCGGTGCCGCTCCTCCAGCCAGGCCATCACCCCGGCGGCCGCGTCCAGGCCGTACGCGCTCCCGCCGGTCAGGACCACCGCGTCGATCCGCTGGACCACGTTCCGCGGGTCCAGGGCGTCGGTCTCCCGCGTGCCGGGCCCGCCGCCGCGCACGTCCACGGCCGCGACCATCCCGCCCTCCGGGGCCAGGACCACCGTCGTCCCGCTCAGGGCCCCGGGCCCGGCCACGCGCGCGTGCCCCACGCGCAGCCCGCCCACGTCGGTGATCGCGTCCCGGCCGGCCGTCTCCTCGGGAAGTGTCATGTCCCCTGCCTACCACGGGGCTTGGTTCCCCGCGCCCGGGTCAGCGCTTCGGGCCCAGGTAGGTGCCGCCCGAGGCGTCGATCACCGTCCCGGTGATCCACCGGCCGTCCTCCGAGGCCAGGAACGCCACCGGGTCGGCGATGTCCTCCGGCTGCCCGACCCACGGCAGCGCCTGACCGCCGATCAGCATCCCCTCCAGCTCGGGCATCGCCGCCATCGCGGCGGTCAGCCAGTCGGTCTGCGTCGGACCCGGGGCGACCGTGTTGACGGTGATCCCGCGCGCCCCGACCACATTGGCCAGCGTGCGCGTGAACGTCTCCATCGCCCCCTTCGACATCGCGTACGCGAGCTCGTCGGCGAGCGCGATCCGGGTGACGGCCGACCCGATGTTCACGATCCTTCCGCCGTCCCTCATCACCGGCAGCAACCCCTGCACCAGGAAGTACGGCGCCCGCACGTTGACCGCGAACAGCCGGTCGAACTGCTCCGGCGTCTCGTCCGCCAGGTGCCCGCCCGAGCCCGTCGTGGCGGCGTTGTTCACCAGGACGTCGAGCACGGCCTCCCCGGCGTGCGCGGCGAGCCCCGCCCGCACGCCCTCGACGAGCGCCGACACCCCCTCGTGCGCGGCCAGGTCCGCCCCCACGGAGAACGCCCGCCCCCCGGCGCCCACGATCAGGTCCACCGTCTCCCGCGCCGCCGCCGCGTCCCGCCCGTAGTGCACCGCCACGACCATCCCGTCCGCGGCCAGGCGCCGGGCTATGGCCCGCCCGATCCCGCGCGACGAACCGGTGACGAGGGCGGTACGGGTGATCTGCTGCTGCATGGCGGTCTCCTCGGGCTACCGACGCGGCCCGGGGCGTCTCCCCGGGGCACGTGAGAACACTCGCGCCGACCGCTGACGAACCACTGACCACCGGCTGACGAGCACTGACGGCGACCGACGGCGACCGACGGCCAGCGACGTCGACCGGCGGCCGTGGACGGCGACCGAACGCGACCGGTGGCTGTGGGCGGCGACCGAAGCGACCGGCTGTGACCGACCGCCATGAGGGCTGCCCGCTCTCAGGCCGCCCTCAGGCCGCCCTCAGGCCGCCCTCACGCCGCCGGCAGGCCTGCCCGCCGGGCCGTCTCCGCCGCGCGGGCGCGGTCGGCCGCGGCGGCGCCGGGGTCCCCGGCCACCTCGTGCACGGCGGCCCGGCGGTGGAGCAGGTCCACGACGTCCTCGGCGACGCCCAGCGACTCGAAGAGCTCCAGCGCCTCCGCGAGGAGCGGCAGCGGCTCGGGGGACAGCGCCGCCAGGCCTTCGAGGGCGGTGGCCGTCCCCCAGCGTTCCCCCAGCCCCCGGAAACCGGCCAGCGCCTCCGTCAGGAGCGCCCCGGCCGACTCCGGCGCGGGCGGGTTCGCCGAGAGCGCCAGCAGGGCGCGGCCGACGAGGGCCAGGGCGCGGGACCACGGGTCGTCGCCGAGGAGCAGCCCCGGGACGGCGCCGGGGGTTCGCGACGAGGCCGGATCCTCGGCGAGGCCCTGGCCCTGGCTCTCGTGCCCGCCGACGGCCGTCGCCCAGAGGAAGGCCGTGTACGGCTGTCGCAGCGGGGTCGTACGGGAGGAGAGGAACGCCCGGGCGCGGTCGACGTGGGGGCCGTCGCGGAGGCCGGCCGCGAGGACGCAGAGCGCGTACTCCTCGCCGAGTTCGGCGGTGGGCGTCACGCGGTCGAGGAGTTCGGCGACCGGTGCGGCGACCCGGCCGCGGAGGCCGCGGAGCCACCAGTACGGGGTGAGGGCGGCGACCATGCGGAGGCCGTCGTCCGGGGTGCCGCCGCGGAGGGCGGCACGGAGGTCGGCGTCCTCCGCGTCGAGGCGGGCGAGCCACTTCAGCTGGTCGGGGCCGCGGAGTTCGGGGTCGGCGGTCTCGGCGAGCCTGCGGTAGTACGCGTGGTGGGCGGCGGGCGCAGGGTCGGTGTCGGGGAGCCGCTCGGCGGCGTAGGCGCGGATCGTCTCCAGCATCCGGTAGCGGCCGTCGCGCAGCTCGACGAGCGACTTCTCCACGAGGGAGGCCAGCGGGCCGGCGCCCGCCCCGCACACCCGGGCCGCGGCGTCCGCCGTCGCTCCGCCGCGGAAGACCGAGAGGCGCGCGGCGAGTTCCCGTTCGTCGGGTTCGAGCAGGGACCAGCTCCAGTCGACGACGGCCCGCAGGGTGCGGTGCCGTCGCGGGGCCGTACGGTCGCCGCGCGACAGCAGCTCGAACCGCTCGAACCGTTCGCCGAGGCCGTCCGCGAGCTCGTCCACGGACAGGGACCGCAGTCGGGCCGCCGCGAGCTCGACGGCCAGCGGCAGTCCGTCGAGTGCCGCGCAGAGCTCCGCCACGCGCGCGTGGCCGGTGAATCCGGGCCGTACGGCGGCGGCCCGCCGCACGAACAGCTCCTGCGCCGTCTCCGGCTCCAGCGCCCCGAGCGGCAGCAGGGCCTCCCCGGTGATCCCGAGCGCCTCACGGCTCGTCGTCAGGACCCGCAGCCCCGGGCAGGCGGCCAGCAGGCGTCGTACGAGCACCGCCGTCTCGTCGACGACGTGCTCGCAGTTGTCCACGATCAGCACCACCGGCCGCCCGGCCAGCGCGGTGTCGAGCCGCGCCTCCCCCCGCACCCCGACGGCCCGCGCGAACGCCTCGGAAACCTCCCCGGATCCGGCCCCGGCCCCGTTCCCGGCAACCCTGCTCCCGTCGGCCCCGTTCCCGGCGGTCCCGCCGGTCCTGTTCCCGGCGGCCTCGACGGTCCCGGCCCCCGGGACCGCGCCCAGATCCACGAAGAACACCTCGCCCGGCAGCCCCGCCCCCGCTCCGGGCCCCGCTCCAGCCCCCGCCCCCACCTCCAGGGCGAGCCGGGTCTTCCCCGCGCCGCCCGGGCCCACGACGGTCACGAGGCGGGAGGCGGCCACCAGGGAGGCGAGCCGCTCGCGTTCCCGTCGCCGTCCGACGAAGTCCGTCAGGGGCGCGGGCAGCGGCGGGGGAGTCGGGCGGGACTCCGCCGGTGCGCCCCGGAGGAGTTCCAGGTGGACGGCGGACAGTTCGGGGGACGGGTCGGCGCCCAGCTCCCGGGCGAGCGCCGCCCGCACCTCCTCGTACACGGCGAGCGCCTCCGCCTGCCGTCCCGCGGCGCCCAGCGCCCGCATCTGGAGCGCCCGCAACCGCTCCCGGAGCGGCTGTTCACGAGCCGGTGGCTCCAACTCCCGCACCAGGAGAGCCGGGTCGGCTCCGGAGGCCAGGGCGGCGGCCGCCCACTCCTCCACGGCGTCGAGCCGTGACGCGTCGAGCCGGGCCGCCTGGGCCGCCGCGAACGGCGCGTCCCGCACGTCGGCGAGCGCCGGACCCCGCCACAGCGCGAGCGCCTCCCCCAGCGACCCGGCCGCCCGTACGGGGTCGCCCGCCGCCCTGGCCCGCGCGCCCGCCCGGACGAGTGCCTCGAACCTGAGCACGTCCACGTCCGCGGCGGGATCCCCCACGGCCAGGCGGTACCCGGCGCCGGTGAACTCCACCGCCACCCCCGCCGGGAGGGTCCGGCGAAGCCGCGAGACCTGCGCCTGGAGCGCGCCCGGCGCCCCGGCCGGCGGCTCCTCCCCGTACAGCCCGTCGACGAGCCGCTCCACGGGCACGGTCCGGCCCGCGTCGAGCGACAGCAGGACGAGCAGGGCCCGGACCTTGGGTCCGCCGGTGACGGGCAGCGGAGCCCCGGCGGCATCGGCGAGCACGAGCGGTCCGAGGAGGCGGAGGATCATGTGCCGGATTGTGGCGCAGGGCGGCGGGGGTGCTCCAGGGCGGGGCCGGGCGTCCGCGGTCGGACGTGGCGACGCCGCCCGCGCGCAGCGGCCCTCCGCCCCTCGACGCCGCTTTTCGACGCCCGCCCCTCGGCGCCCGCCCCTCGGCGTTCGGTCCGCCGCCCGTCGGTCCGCCGCGCCTCGGTCCGTCGCCCCTCAGACCGTGGCCGTCGGCCGGGTCGCCGGGTTGTGTGCGGTCAGGGTCACGCCGATCGCGACGGCGGCGGCCGCGACGAGGCCGGCGGAGAGGACCGCCCAGCGGCCGGCGAAGGAGCACATGAGGATGGCGAACGCCGCCACCGGGAGGACGAGTTGCTGGGCGATGCCGACCTTGAAGTAGCGGGCGTGGAGCAGCCACACGGACAGCAGGAAGACGGCCGACGGGATCGTCACCGCCGCGGAGGCGCCGAGGGTGGAGATGTGGGCCTTGCCGACGGACTGCTCGACGGCGATCTCCAGGCCGGCGCCGACGGCGGCGGCTGAGGTGAAGATGACGTAGTGGCCGTAACCCCACAGGAAGCCCTGGCGGCTGGAGGTCAGCCGGGCGTGGGCGGGTACGACGAAGTAGATCCACCAGGCGGCGAAGACCAGCAGCAGACCTCCGGCGGCGATCGGCAGCAGCTCGCCGAGCGCGTCGTGCTCGACGATGCCCGACTTCACGGCGACGGTCGCGGCGGCGACGGTCTCGCCGAGCACGATGATGGTGAACAGGCCGTACCGCTCGGCGATGTGGTGCGGGTGCCAGTTGCTGGGGGCGTCCTTCTCCGCGTACACGGGCACGGCCATCTCGACGAGCGCCATCACGAGGAAGACCCAGGGGCGGGCGGGCTCCGGGGCGAGGACCAGTGCCAGCCAGCCGACCTGGCAGGCGAGGACCCCGCCCGCGTACCGCCGGCACATCGTCCGCTCGGCGGGATCGGTGGCGTGGTGCGCGGCGCGCAGCCACTGCGACGCGAGCGCGACCCGCATGACGAGGTAGCCGAGGTAGACGACGAGGAAGTCGTGCTGCTGGGCGGCGCGCGAGACACCGGCGGCGAGGATGAGCACGCCGGCGATCTGGACGAGCGTGACGACGCGGTACAGCACGTCGTCGTTGTCGTACGCCGACGCGAACCAGGTGAAGTTCATCCACGCCCACCAGATCGCGAAGAACACCATCACGTAGTTCGCGATGCCCTCCCCCGTGTGCCCCTCGGCGACCGCGTGCACGAGTTCCGCGCCCGCCTGCGCGACGGCCACGACGAAACACAGGTCGAAGAACAGCTCCAGGGGCGTGGCGGCCCGGTGCGACTCCTCACGGGAGCGTGCGGTGAGAGGGAGAAACGGTTGTGTCATGGCCCCAGCACAGCAGAGCGGGCCGTCCGTGTGCCACGCGGACACGGCGGCGGTGGCGTCCCCGAGGCACGAGCAGGAGTTCGACCTGCGCCCCGGGGCCTGCCTCGACGACCCCGAGGTGTCCCTGCCGGTCCTGCCGGTCCTGCCGGTCCTGCCGGTGCTGCCGGTCCTGCCGGTCCTCCCGGTCCTGCCGGTCCCTCCGGCACGCCGCTGACGGGACCTACGCCCCGTCGGACGGGGCGACCAACGCCCGCGCGTCCGGCGACCATCGGCACTCACCTCCGCCTTGTGCCCGGGCGCAGCCTGGAAGGGCAAGGAGAGCCCGCGAAAAGGCAGGGAAGCGCCATGAGTTCCGTAGTCCGATCCCAGGACGGCACAAGGACGGGTGGGCCGGCCCCCTCGTACGACACGGAGCAGTACCGCCCCGGAAAGCCGATCACCGACTGGGAGCCCGAGAACGAGCTCTTCTGGACGTCCATCGGCAAGAAGGTCGCCACCCGCAACCTGTGGATCGCGGTACCGGCGCTGCTCGTGGCCTTCGTCGTCTGGCAGGTGTGGTCCGTCACGGCGACCGACCTGAAGGACGTCGGCTTCGGCTTCTCGACGTCCCAGCTGTTCTGGCTGACGGCCGTCCCCGGCCTGACCGGCGGCACGGCCCGGATCCTCTACACCTTCCTCGGCCCGATGGTCGGCCAGCGCCGCTTCACCGCCCTGTCGACCGCGGTGCTGATCGTGCCGCTGATCTGGCTCGGCATCGCGATCCAGGACCCGACGACCCCGTACGCGGTGATGGTCGCCATCGCGGCCCTCTGCGGCATCGGCGGCGCGAACTTCGCCTCCTCCCTCGCCAACATCGGCTTCTTCTTCCCCAAGGCGAAGAAGGGCAGCGCGACCGGCATCAACGGCGGTCTCGGCAACCTCGGCGTCTCCGTCGTCCAGCTGCTCACCCCGATCGTCATCACCTGGTCGACCATCGCGATCGGCTCGGCCCAGCACAAGGCCGACGGCACCCCCGTCTACCTGCAGAACGCCGCCTTCCTCTGGGTCCCGGTGCTGCTCGCCCTCGCCGCCGTCGCCTGGTTCGGCCAGAACGACCTGAAGGTCGCCTCCACCCCGTTCCGCCGGCAGAAGGTCATCTTCAAGCGCAAGCACAACTGGCTGATGACCTGGTTGTACGTCGGCACCTTCGGCTCCTTCATCGGCTTCGCCGCCGCCCTGCCGATGCTGATCAAGACGACGTTCCCGGACTACTCGGTCGCCACCTACGCCTGGATGGGCCCGGCCGTGGGCGCCCTGGCCCGCTGGGGCGGCGGCTGGATCGCCGACAAGTGGGGCGGCGCCCGGGTCACGATCCTGTCCTTCGTCGGCATGGCCGCCTCGATCGTCGGAGTGATCGCCTTCCTGCCCTCGGGCAGCGACGGAGGCTCCTTCTACGGCTTCTTCCTCTGCTTCCTCGCCGCGTTCTTCTTCTCCGGCATCGGCAACGGCTCCACCTTCCGCCAGATCCCCGTCATCTTCCGCGGCACCCACCTCAAGGGGCTGGAGGAGGGCACCCCGGAACACGCCAGGGCGCTGAAGCAGGCGGAGATGGAGTCCGGCGCCGTCACCGGCTTCACCTCGGCCATCGCGGCCTACGGCTTCTTCTTCATCCCGGCCCTCTTCGGCTCGGTGGCCGTGACCAGCGCGATGTGGGGGTTCGTCGCCTTCTACCTCAGCTGCACGGTCGTGACCTGGTGGTTCTACGCCCGCAAGAACGCCGAGGCCCCCAGCTGAACCGACACCTCCGAAGGAGGCCCTGCCATGACCAGCTTCGCCATCGGTCCCGTCACCCCGGCCGCCGCGGCGACCCGGCGGCCCTCGGAGGGCTCGGTCCATTCCTGGGACCTGTCCACCGGCGTCGACGGCCCCGGCACCCGCTTCGTCGCCTTCCTCTCCGGCTGCCCCCTCACCTGCCTCTACTGCCACAACCCCGACACCTGGCGGATGCGCAACGGCATGGGGGGTGGCTCCCAGCGGTAGCCGGGGGAGAACCTCCGCCGACGACGTGATCGCCGAGGCCGCCAAGTACGTCCGCTTCATCTCCGCGTCCGGCGGCGGCGCCACCGTCTCCGGCGGCGAACCGCTCCTCCAGCCCGTCTTCACCGGCGAACTGCTGCACCGGATGAAGCACGAGCTCGGCCTCCACACGGCCCTCGACACCTCGGGCTTCCTGGGCGTCCGCGCCACCGACGCCCTGCTCCGCGACACCGACCTGGTCCTGCTCGACATCAAGTCCTGGGACCCGGACACGTACAAGAAGGTCACCGGCCGACCGCTGCGGCCGACCCTGGACTTCGCCCGGCGCCTCGCCGACCTCGGCCAGGAGGTCCACATCCGCTTCGTGCTCGTCCCCGGACTCACCGACGACCCCGCCGACATCGAGGGAGTCGCCGCCTTCGCCGCCGGTCTCGGCAACGTCTCCCGCGTCGACATCCTCCCCTTCCACAAGCTCGGCGAAGCGAAATGGCAGGCACTCGCCATGCCGTTCACCCTGCACGACACCCCCTCCCCGACGCCCGGTCAGATCGCCGCGGCCCGCGAGACCTTCCAGGCCCACGGCCTGAACGCCGTCTGAGCGACGCCCTCACCCGATAACCACCCAAAACGGGAATAAAGGCCCGTATGGCCTTACCGTGGCGGCGTGACCGAGCCACCTCAGACAGTCGAGCCGACCCCCGGGCCGGGCGATCCGGACCCCAGCACCCTCGCCACCGGTGGCCCCACCCCCGGAGGACCCGAAGCCGCCGGAACCCCGCCGCAGACCCCCGCCGCCGTGCGCCGCCGCGCGACCCTCGCGGGGGCCGCCGTGTCCGTGCTCCTGATCATCGCGATCGTCTTCGGCAGCCGACTGCTCCGCGACTTCGACTCGGCCCTCCTGCCCTACGCCGTCGCGACCGTCTTCCTCGCCTTCGGCGTCGCCTACCGCTACACCGTCTGGGTCTCCGCCCCCGGCGCCCGCCGCCTCTTCCGGCAGGGCTGGCGGTCCTTCTTCTCCGCCGCGAACTTCCGCCGGGCACCCACCGCCCTGCCGAAGATGATCGCCACCTACCTCGGCTTCCAGAAGTTCCTCGGCGCCCGCTCGCACGCCCGCTGGGCCGCCCACCAGCTCGTCTTCTGGGGCTGCCTGCTCGCCGCCGCGATCACCTTCCCGCTCACCTGGGGCTGGTTCACCTTCACCTCGTCGACCGGCTCGGGCCCCGGCTACGAGATGCGGATCTGGGGCTTCAAGGTCATCGGCTTCGACTCCCTCGGCATCCTCGGCTGGCTCATGTTCCACGGCCTCGACATCGCGGCCGTCCTCGTCATCGCCGGCGCCTCCTACTTCCTCCGGCGCCGCATGAAGGACCGCGGAGCCATCACGGGCCAGCGCTTCGCCTACGACCTGGTGCCGCTCATCTGCCTCATCGTCATCTCGGTGACCGGGCTCCTGCTGACCTTCTCGTCGATCTTCCTGCACGGCGGCGGCTACGAGTTCCTCGCCGTCCTGCACATGGTCTCCGTCGTCTTCACCCTCATCTACATCCCGTTCGGGAAGTTCTTCCACATCGTCCAGCGGCCCGCCGCCGTCGGCATGCAGCTCTTCAAGTACACCTCCCGACGCAAGGACGAGGCGGTGCTCGCCTGCCGCCGCTGCCACGAGCCCATCGACACCGCCCCCTACGTCGAGAACCTCCAGGGCACCATGCGCGACCTCGACCTCGGCTTCGACGCCTGGGCCGAGTACTGCCCCCGCTGCAAGCGCATCCTCCGCGGCAACGCCTACCTCGACCACGTGAAGAAGGGCTTCAAGTGACCGCGACCGACCCCGCGACCACCCCCGGCCGGCCGCTGCCGCTCGACCCCTCCCTCGCCCCGCCCGGCACCCGCCAGTTCCGCGACGCCGGCGGGATCCCCGCGGACCGCTGGCACGCCGACCAGAACGGCGAGACGCTCGTCCCCACGCACTGCTGCTTCTGCGGGGTGCAGTGCGGGATGTACCTGCGCGTCGACCGCGGCGGCAAGGTCTTCGGCGTCGAACCCCGCAACCACGACATCAACCGCATGCGGCTGTGTCCCAAGGGCATCAACGCCTACCAGCAGGTCAACCACCCCGACCGGCTCACCGCGCCGCTCATGCGGCGCAATCGCGACGAGGAGTTCCGCGAGGTCAGCTGGG
Source organism: Streptomyces sp. NPDC056361 (assembly GCF_042262805.1). Taxonomy (NCBI): domain Bacteria; kingdom Bacillati; phylum Actinomycetota; class Actinomycetes; order Kitasatosporales; family Streptomycetaceae; genus Streptomyces; species Streptomyces sp. NPDC056361. The sequence goes on along the minus strand of NZ_JBHJQI010000152.1, from coordinate 6,375 downwards.
ACGAGGCCCTGGACCGCACCGTCGCGGAGATCCGCCGCATCCAGGGCGAGTACGGCAACGACGCCTTCGGGCTCCTCGGCGGCGCCAGCCTCTACTCGGAGAAGACGTACCTCGTCGGCAAGTTCGCCCGCGTCGCCCTCAAGACCCGGCACGTCGACTACAACGGCCGCCTCTGCATGGTGTCCGCCGCAGGGGCGAACAAGCTCGCCTTCGGGATCGACCGCGCCGGAAACCCGTTCTCCGACATCCTCCTCACCGACTGCCTCCTCATCGCGGGCTCCAACGTCGGCGAGTGCTTCCCCGTCATGACCCAGTACCTGTGGGGAGCGCGCGACAGGGGCGCCACGCTCATCGTCGTCGACCCGCGCGAGACCGCCATCGCCCGCACCGCGGACGTCCACGTCGCCCTCAAGCCCGGGACCGACTCGGCCTTCTTCAACGCCGTGCTGCACGTCGTCGTCGCCGAGGGCCTCGCCGACGAGGCCTACCTCGCCGCCCACGCCACCGGCTGGGACGAGGTGAAGGAGACGGTCGCCGCGTACCCGCCCAGCCGCTCGGCCACGATCTGCGGCGTGCCCGAGGAGCAGATCGTCCAGGTCGCCCGGATGTTCGCCGGCGCGGGCAAGGCCATGGCCTGGCACGCCCGCGGCGTCGAGCACCACTCCCAGGGCGTCGAGAACTGCCTGACCATCATCAACCTCTGCGTCGCCACCGGGAACATCGGCAAGCCCGGCGCCGGCTACGGCACCATCACCGGCCAGGGCAACGGCCAGGGCGGCCGCGAGCACGGCCAGAAGTCCGACCTGCTGCCCGGCGGCCGCTCCATCACGAACCCCGAGCACCGCCGACAGATCTGCGAGATCTGGGGCATCGACGAAGTCGAACTCCCGCTCGCCGGCACCTCCATGATGGAGATGGTCTGGCAGATGCAGCGCAAGGAGATCCGCGGCCTCGTCGGCATCTGCAACAACCCGTTCGTCTCCCTGCCGAACTACGCCACCGTCAAGGACGGCTACGACACCCTGGAGTTCCACGCCCAGTTCGACTTCTTCCTCTCCGAGACCGCCGCCAACGCCCACGTGGTCTTCCCCGTCACCGTCTGGGCCGAGGACGAGGGCGTCATGGCCAACGCCGAGGCCCGGGTCGTCAAGCACAACAAGGCCCAGGAACCCCCCGCCGGCGTCCGCACCGACACCTGGGTCATGTGCGAACTCGCCCGCCGCCTCGGCGCCGGGGACAAGTTCGAGTTCCCCGACTCGCGCGCCGTCTTCGAAGAGCTCCGGATCGCCTCCGCCGGAACCGTCAACGACTACTACGGCATCACCTACGAACGCCTGGAGGAGACCGGCGGCATCGCCTGGCCGTGCCCCACCACCGAGCACCCCGGCACCCCCCGCCTCTTCGAGGACGGCCGCACCTACCACCCCGACGGCGCGATCCACCTCCAGGTCGTCGAATGGCACCCGCCGATGGACCCGTACAGCGAGGAGTACCCCCTCTCGCTCACCACCGGCCGCACCGTCGCCCACTTCCTCTCCGGCAACCAGACCCGCCGGCTCGGCGCCCTCGTCGAACAGACCCCGCGCCCCTGGGTCGAGGTCCACCCCTCCCACGGCTTCCGCAACGGCGACCCCGTCCGCGTCGTCACCCGCCGCGGCAGCGAGGTCTTCCCCGCCCTCGTCACCGAGGCCATCCGCCCCGACACCGTCTTCGTCCCCTACCACTGGCCCGTCCCCACCGCGGCGAACGCGCTCACCATCGACGCCCTCGACCCCCGCTCCAAGATCCCGGAGTACAAGGTCTGCGCCGCCCGCATCGAGGCCGCCGAACGCGTCGACGAGGTCCCCGCGCCCCCCACCGCCCCCGGACACCAGGCCTACCCGGAGACCCAGGTCTCCCGCCTCGACCCGCTGCCCCCGACGTCTCCCCAGGGCCGCGGCACCGCGGAGAGGAGCTGACCCGCACATGATGGGCCGCACGATCTTCATCGACCCGGGCCGCTGCATCGGCTGCCAGGCCTGCGTCTCGGCCTGCCGCGAATGCGACTCCCACCGCGGCAAGTCGATGATCCACCTCGACTACCCCGACGAGGGCCACTCCGTCGCCTCCCTCCCCACCGTCTGCATGCACTGCGAGGACCCCGTCGCCCCGTGCGCCGAGGTCTGCCCCGCCGACGCGATCCTCGTGACCGCCGACGGCGTCGTGCAGCAGGCCGACACCACCCGCTGCATCGGCTGCGCCAACTGCGTCAACGCCTGCCCCTTCGGCGTGCCCAAGATCGACCTCCAGGCGAAGCTCCAGATGAAGTGCAACCTCTGCTACGACCGCACCGCCTACGGCCTCGCCCCCATGTGCGCCACCGTCTGCCCCACCGGCGCCCTCTTCTACGGGACCCTCGACGAACTCAGGGCCGAACGCCCCGGCGTCCAGGTCGCCGACACGTTCACCTTCGGCACCACCACCGTCAGCACGGGCGTGGCGATGGTCGTCCCCGCCGACAAGGTCCAGTGGCCGGTGCCCGGCGGCCTCCCCGTCGTCGAGATCAATGGAAGGGACGTCCGTTGAGCGTCACCGATCCCCAGCCGCCCGCGCCGGAGGCCCCCGGCGACGCGGCGCAGGAAGCGCTCCACGACCGGATCGCCGCCGACTCCCTCACCACCCGCCGCGACTACCTGCGGATCGTCGCCACCGTCTCCGGCGGCCTGGCCGTCGGCGGGGTCGCCGTCGCCTCCGGCATCCTGCACCGGCACGGCGACAGCGAGGGGGCCCCCGAGGTCAGGAAGATCGCCGACCGGATCGAGCGGGGCGAGTCGCTCGCCTTCCGCTACCCCGGCGACGAGGACCGGGCGATCGCCGTCCGCATGGAGGACGGCACCCTCGCCGGCTACTCCGCCGTCTGCACCCACCTCGCCTGCGCCGTGCTGTGGCGCAAGGAGCGGGGGAGCGAGGGCGAGCTGTACTGCCCCTGCCACGAGGGGATCTTCGACGCCCGTACGGGAGAGGTCACCGCCGGACCGCCGCCGCGGGGACTGCCGAAGGTCATCCTGATCGAGCAGACCGACGGCAGCGTGTGGGCGATCGGCACGGCCCGCTCGGGCGAGAGCGCCCTGGAGGGCTTCTGCCGCCAGAACGGCGACGACCGTCCGGGCTGCCCCGGCTTCGGCGCCGGCGGCCCCGGCGGCAGGGCGGCGGAGAGGAGCGAGCGGACATGAGCGACAGCACGTTCCCCCAGGACCCGGAGGCCCCGCGCCCCCCGGCGCCGGCCTCCGGCGGCGGGGACCCCGAGCCGCCGCGTCCGCCCGCGTACACCCCGGGCAGCGCGCAGCCGCGGCTGAACCGGCCGGTGCACGAGCGCTACCCGCAGATCCGCCCGACGAGCGGCTACGGCGACCCCCGGATCCGGCACACCGGGCCGGGGCCGGGGGCCGGTACGGAGCAGGAGCCGGAGCGGTCCTCGAAGCTGTCCGCCCGGCTGGCGCTGGCGCTCACGGTCGTCATCGGCCAGCTGTGGGGGCTGACGATCGTGGTGGACGAGTGGATGACCGGCGACACCGGCACCGCCTGGTGGGGCGCGGGCTTCCTCGTCCTGTCGTTCCTCGTGGTGCTCGGCCTCTGGGCGATCGACCCGAAGGACCGCTGAGCCGGGATGCCGGCCGGCCGCCGGGCCTCGGGCGGCACCGTGGTGGCGAGCCGGGGCATCGTCGCAGGATTTCGCAGATCAGACGGGTGCGGGGCGGGGCGGCGGGCGTACCCTGAGGGTATGAGTTCCGCCCCCGCCCACGGCCCGCGAGACGCGAAGCGGCCCGGCAGCACATCCAGCCCCGAGAACACTCCGAAGCCGGTGCTCGTCTTCGACGATCCGCTGGACCAGCAGTCCGCGGACGACACGGACCGCGGGTGGGGCGAGCGGCCTCCCGCCGGCGGCGACAGCGCCGCCGACCTCGCGCGCTTCCTCGACGAGAAGCCGCCGCACCACCTCTGAACCCGGCGTACGACGCCGGTCAGGAGGTGGAGTGCGTCCCCGCGCCGCCGCCGACGACCCCGGAGCCCGGGGTGTTGTTGTTCGTGTACGGGCCGCGCTGGGCGACGAGGTGGTCGCGGATCTCCTTGAGGACCTCCAGCTCGCTGATCTCCATGGTCTCCGCGACGCCCTCCTTCGCCTTCTCGTGCGCGGCGCGCTTGGCGAGGATCTTGGCCATCGGCAGGACCATCAGGAAGTAGACGACGGCGGCGGTGATCAGGAAGCTCAGCATCGCGCTGAGGACCAGGCCCCACTGGAGCTGGATGCCCTGCATCTCCCCGTTCACCACGCGGCAGGGGTCCTTGAGGCAGGACGCGTAGCTCTCCAGGTCCTTCGTGCCGAAGGCGCCGACGATCGGGTTGATGATGCCCTTGACCACCGAGTTCACGATGTTCGTGAACGCGGCACCGATGACGACCGCGACCGCCAGGTCGATCACGTTGCCACGCATCAGGAAGGCTTTGAAGCCTCCCAGCAGACTTTCCTTCTTCTCGGCCACCAAGGTGCCTTTCGTCGCTCGTGATGTCGTGTGTACCGCGGTGTGCGGAGCCATTAGGCCGTGAACGGCGCAGACGCGTCCAATCCGTACACACGGGACGGTGACTTGACAGGCAGTCAGTGCGAATCAGCACAGTGTCACCGCCAGTTGGGACGTGACGCCGGCACCTGCCAGCGCCGTCGCCGTCGGCCGCGGCACGGACAGGACGACGAGCGCCCCTCCGTCCGATCGAGTCTCGCCCGGGCGCGGGACTTCGGCCACTCGGGCACCCGTCGCGACCACGCGGGCCTCACCGCCGCCGCCGAGGCCGGAGTTGGGCGCGGCGATCACGTCGACCCGGTCGCCGGGCCGCAGCAGTCGAACGGTCTCGGCGTCGGCGATCCGCACGGGTGCGGACACCAGGGGAGCGGCGGCGGGCGGTCGGGCACGGGCGGTCTGCGCGGGCCGGGAGGAGTCCGCGCCCCCGCGCGGGACGGATCCGCTCGCGACGGCCAGCGCGACCGCGGCCAGCGCCAGGAGCAGCGCCGGAGCGAGCCGGCCCCGGCGCAGCGCCCGCCGCAGCCGGTGCCGGGTGCCCCGGACCCGTAGCGGTTCGAAGGCGGGCACCGGGCAGGGGCCGGGGAGGGAAGAGGTGGTCGTCATGCGGGGTGCCGCCGTCCTGGTCGGGTGCGTACGAGGGTCCGTACGTCCGTACGCGGGTGCGTACGAGAGTCCGTACCCGGGTGCGTACGAGGAAGTACGCGCCCCACTCTCCCGGCCCGGTCGCCGTCCCGCTCCGGCCTGGGGATCACCCTGCGCCTGTGGACAACTCCCTCACCCCCGCGAGGGGTTTGCGGCAGTCCGCGAGGGGTTCACGGCAGTTCGATCCCCAGGTCCCACCCGTCGTGCGCGCGGGTGCACAGGCAGTCCCGGTCCGCCGTCGCGGGCAGCGCGCCCACCGCGTCGAAGAGGACGTCCCTGAGCCGTCCGACGTTCTCGCCGAAGACCCGCAGCACCTCGGTGTGGGAGACGCCCTCGCCGGTCTCGGCGCCCGCGTCGAGGTCGGTGACGAGCGCGAGGGAGGTGTAGCAGAGGCCGAGCTCGCGGGCGAGGACGGCCTCGGGGTGTCCGGTCATGCCGACGACGGACCAGCCGGCTGCGGCGTGCCAGCGCGACTCGGCGCGGGTGGAGAAGCGGGGGCCCTCGACCACGACCATCGTGCCGCCGTCGACCGGTTCCCAGCCCCGCCCCCGGGCGGCCTTGACCGCGACCCGCCGGCCGTCGGGGCAGTACGGGTCGGCGAAGGTGACGTGGACGACGCGCGGCACGGCCCCGTCGGCCCGCCGCTCCCCGTCGAAGTAGGTCTGCGCGCGGTTCTTCGTACGGTCGACGAGCTGGTCCGGTACGACGAGGGTGCCGGGCCCGTACTCCTCGCGCAGGCCGCCGACGGCGCAGGGGCCGAGGACCTGCCGGACGCCGACGGAGCGGAGCGCCCAGAGGTTGGCGCGGTAGTCGATCCGGTGCGGCGGGACGGTGTGGCCGCGGCCGTGCCGGGGGAGGAAGGCGACCCGCCGGCCGGCGATCTCGCCGAGGAAGAGGGAGTCGCTGGGGCTGCCGTAGGGGGTGTCGACGGACACCTCGGTGACGTCCTCAAGGAAGGAGTAGAAGCCGGAGCCGCCGATCACGCCGATGTCCGCGTACACGTCATGGTTCGCCATGGCCGTCAGCCTAGGGGTGGTCCCGAGGGATGTGGGGCGGTCTCCGGATGTGCCGAGGGGCCCCGTCGCGGTGTGCGACGGGGGCGGACCGGGGGACAGCTAAGGGGGCCGAGCTTAGGGTGGTCGTCGCTGCCGTAGAGGTGGGGGTGGAGGGAGAC
>NZ_JBHJQI010000151.1:0-20619 GCF_042262805.1 Streptomyces sp. NPDC056361 | reverse complement strand
ATCCCCCTTTGGGGTTTTTTGTGGGGGCCTGTTTTTTTTGAAAACCCCCCCGCCCGGGGGGGGGGGGGGGCGGGCCCCCCCCCCCGGCCCCGCACCACACGGGGCGTCGGCACGTGGTGGTGTCGGTGTACGACGGTCCCGGCCACCGGGGTGGCGGAGCCCTGGTGGCCGGCAAGGTGGCCCGGCGGCTGGCCGAGGACTTCCGGGTGACGGTCGTGTCGGCGGGCCGGCACGGCGGCGCGGCGGAGCGCGACGGCATCCGGTACGTGCGGCTGCCGGTCTGCCGGGCGGGTCCGCGCGCCGGACGGCTGCTGTTCCTCGCGCTGCTGCCGTTCGTGGCCCGCCGCCTCCGCCACGACCTGTGGCTGGAGAACTTCACTCCCCCGTACGCCACGAGCTTCCTGCCGCTGACCACGGCCGCCCCCGTCGTCGGCATCGACCAGGGCCGCGGCACGGGGGCGCCGCGGTGGCACCACGCCCCGTTCCTCCTCGTGGAGCGGCTCGGACTGCGCTGCTACCGGCACATCGTGGTGACGAACACGGCGGACGGCGCGGCGGTCCGGCGGCTCAGTCCCCGGGCCGAGGTGCAGGTGATCACCGACCGCCGTGAGCAGGGGGACCTCGACGACGTCGTGCCGGGGGCCGGATGCTTCGTGCTGTTCCTCGGACGGATCGACGGCCGGCCGGCCGGCCTCGACCTGCTGCTGGACGCGTACGACCGGTCGCGGCCCCCGCTCGACCTGCTGCTCGCGGGGAGCGGCACCCCGGTGGAGGAGCGGCGGCTCGCCGCCCTCGTCGCCGCCCGCTCCCCCGCCGCGCGGTCCCGGATCCACCGGGTGGAGCCCGCCGACGAGGAACGCAGGCGCCGGCTCCTGCGCGACTGCGCCTTCCTGGTCCTGCCGTCCCGCCACGAGACCTTCGGCCTCGTGGCCCTCGAGGGCATGGCGTACGGCAAGCCCGTGCTCCACTTCGACCTGCCCGCCCTGCGCTGGCTGCGCGACGGCGGGGGCGTGGCCGTGGCGCCGTTCGACGTGGCGGCGTTCGGGGAGCGGATGGCCGAGCTGGCCGGCGACGCGGCGCTCCGCGGGCGGCTCGGGCGGCGTTCGGCGCTCGCGGAGCGGCACTACACGTGGGACGAGACGACGGGCCGCTACCTGGCCCTGGCCCACCGGCTCCTGGACACACCCGCCTTCCCCCGGCGGCCGAGGACGAGGAGCGCGTCATGGCAGACGACCCGCTGACGGGCTTCGTCCGGACCCTCCTCGGCTCCCGGGTCCCCGTGCTCGTCCTCTCGCCGCACCTGGACGACGCCGCGCTGTCCTGCGGGGCGCTGCTCGGCTGGGCGGGCCGGCGGGCCCCGGTGACGGTCGCCACGCTGTTCACGGAGGCCGGGCCGCCGCCGTACACCCTGGCCGCCCGGCATTACCTGAAACGGACCCACGCCGACGACGCCGCCGCGCTGTTCGCCGAGCGGCGCGCGGAGGACCTGCGGGTGCTCGGGGCGCTCGGCGTCGCACCGCTCCACGTCGGCCTGGTCGACGGGCTGTTCCGGCGGCTGCCGCGGACCCGCGCGGGCACGCAGCGGCCGGCGCGGCTGCTGCCCGAGCTGGACCACGTGTATCCGACGAACCGGCTGCACCTGTTGCGGGGCAGGGTCTCGGCGCACGACGCGGAGACCCTGCGCACGGTCGAGGAGACCGTCGACGCGCTGCTGCCCGGCTCGTCCGGCGGTCTGGTACTCGCTCCGCTGGCGGTGGGCGGTCACGCGGACCACGTCCTGGTCCGCACGGCCGCCGAGCGGAGCGGACGCCGGATCGTGTACTACAGCGACTTCCCGTACGACCAGCGGGCGGCGGGCGACGCGCGGTTCACGGACCGGCACCGGCTGGTGCCCCGCGTGTGGGAGCGGGACCTCGACCGGAAGGCGGAGCTGATCCGCGGCTACCGGACGCAGGCCGACGCCCTCTTCCCCGACGGCCGCATCCCGCGCGCGCCCGAGGTGTACCTGCTGCCCGAGGCCGACACCGGTGCCTGGACGGGTACCGAGGCCGGTGCCGGCACCCGCACCGTGGCACCGCGCCGGGTGCGCGGCCGTGTGCCCGCCCGTGGGGCCCCGACCGCCGGACGTGTGCCATGACCCGCCGTCACCCGGCGTCCCGCTCCGCGGCCCCGGCGACCGCACCGCCGGAGGTGCGTGATGCCCGGCGCTGAGCGGCGTCCCCGGGTGCTCCTCCTGACCGGCGGCCCGCTGGACGGGGCCGAGGGCTGTGACGTGCGGCTCGCCACGTCCGTCCTCGGGGCGCTGCCGGACATGGACTTCTTCTGGTTCACCCAGTGGCCGCACCCCCTACGGGACACGCCGCGGGGCGGACGCCCCGTCAGGATCCTCTCCCTCGGCGGGATGCCGCACCTCCCCGAGCGCGTCCAGGCGACGCTCGCCGGCGCGGTGTTCGCCCGCCGGGTCGACCTGGTGCACGCCTTCCTGTCCGTCGGCCGCGGCCTCCCCGTGTTCTCGTGGCTGCGCCCGCTGCTGCTCGACGGGCGGCCGGTGGTGCACACCGTCCCCGGTGTGCGGGACACCCGCCTCCTGGCGCGCGTACGGCCGCTGGGGACGACGGTCGCCCTGTCCGAGTCGATGGGGCGGCGGCTGCGGGCCGCCGACTTCGGTGACGTGCGCGTCGTGCCGCCCATGGTGGACCTGGACGAGTGGCCGTACCTGCCGCGGCCCGGGGGTTTCCCCACGGTCCTGTTCACGGGCCACCACGATCCGCACGGCGGGGCGGAGGTGTCGATCGACGCGGCGGCGGAGGCCCGGCGGGCGGGCAGCGAGTTCCGCCTGGTGCTCGCGATGCGCGGCCGGCCGGGGCAGGATCCCGAGGCGCTGAACGAGGCCCTGCGGGAGCGGGCGGGGGCGGCGGGCCTCGTCGACGTGGAGGTGCGGGGCTACGTCGAGGACATGCACGAGCTCCTCGCGTCCGTCCAGGTGCTGCTGTTCCCGCCGGTCGCCCGCGGCAGCCGGGCGGACATCCCGGCCACGGTGCTCCAGGCCCTGGCCACGGGCCGGCCGGCCATCCTCAGCGACCTGCCCCAGTTCGCCGACTTCGGGTCCGCCGTGCTCCGGGCGCCGGCCGGCGACGCGCGCCGCACGGGCCAGCAGCTGGCGTGGCTGCTGGACCGGACGCGCTCCTGGGACATGCTGGCCGACCGGGGCCGGTCGCTGGTCGAGGACCACTTCGGCCCGGAGCGGTTCGCCGCCCGGTACCGCTCCCTCTACCGGGAGTTGCTGTCCTGAGCCGGTGCTCCGGGCCGTACCGCGGTGAGGAGCAGGACACCGGTGTCCCCGTACTCGGGCAGGGTGCGGTCCTTCGCGAGCCGGACGATCCGCAGGCCGGTGGTGCGCGGCGCGAACACGCCGCGCAGGGCGGCCTCGTCGACGGGGCAGGCGGGCCAGACCGGTCCCGTGCCGATGCGGTAGCTCGGCATGCGTTCCATGAAGGAGGCGAGGAGCCGGCCGCCGGGGCGGACCGCCCGGACGAACGCGGTGCAGAGTGCGGTGAACTCGCCGAAGTCCTCGGTGACGCTCTCGGCGACGAAGTTCATCGACGCGAGGTCGTAGCGGCCCGGGGTCAGGTCGGCGGCGGTACCGGGCAGCACCCGTACCCGGGAGAGCGCCTCGGCGCTGCTCTCCGGGAGGGCCGGGTCGAGGGCGCGGCACAGCGCGTAGAAGGGCCGCCAGCTGGCGTCGGCGCCGTGGACGAGCTGGTGGCGGAGGTAGCGGACGTTTGCGGCGCTGGGTTCCAGGGCGTCGACGCGGCGGCTCGCGGCGCCCGCCAGCATCAGCGGGTAGAGGTTGGGGCCCGCGCCGAGTTCCAGGGTGCGGGCCAGGCCCGCGGGGGCGTAGCGCCGGTAGACGGCGGAATGGTGGTGGATGACCCCGATGTCGCAGGGGTGGAGCCTGCGGTAGTTCTCGGCGAGGTAGTCGGCGACGGGCCAGGCGTTCCAGTCGGCGTCCCCGTTGCGACGCGCTCTCGTCTCCGCCGGCGGTCGCCGTTCGATCCGGTCCATCACTTCTCCGGCGGCCGGCCGGCCGCGACGGGTCCGGTGGCGGGGGTCTGGAGGGGGAAGCGGCCGGCGAGCTCGGTGAGGGCCGCGCACAGCTCGCCGATCTCCTCGTCGGTGTTGGCGGCGGTGACCTGGATGCGGAAGCCGACCCGGTCGCGCGGGACGAGCGGGTAGGAGGCGAGGGTCACGTAGATGCCGTGCTCCCAGAGGAACACGGCGACGGCGTCGAGGTCGCCGGCGTCGGCGAGCGGGATCTCGATGATGGGCAGTCCGTCGGTGTTGGGGGTGGCGATCCCGAGGCCGCGGACGTGGTCGAGGACGCGGGCCGTCTTGCGGTGGAGGTCGGCCCGGATCTCGTCCCCGCGTTCCTCGTTGACGTCGAGTCCGGCGAGGGCGGTGGCGAGCGAGGCGGTCGGCGAGGGCCCTGAGTAGAGGTAAGGGGCCGCCGCCACCTTGAGGTGGTCCTTCAGCCACTTCGGTACGGCGAGGAACGCGAGCAGCGAGGAGAACGCCTTGGAGAAGCCGCCGACCAGGACGAGGTCGTCGTACGTCTCGCCGAGGTGGCGGACGATGCTGTTGCCGCGCGAGCCGTACGGGCTGGTCTCGTCGGGGGTCCGCTCCCCGATGACGCCGAAGCCGTGGGCGTCGTCGACGTAGAGCAGGGCGCCGTTCTCCCGGCAGATCCGGGCCAGCGCGGACAGGTCGGGGAAGTTGCCGGTCATGCTGTTGACGCCGTCCATGCAGACGAGCCGGGCGGCGTCGGCGGGCGCGCCGCGCAGCAGGGCGTCCAGGTCCTCGGGCCGTTCGGAGCGGAAGCGGTGGATCTCGGCGCCCTGGCCGCGGGCGGCGACACAGCCGTCGTAGACCGTGCGGTGGGCCTGTGCCTCGACGAAGACCTGGCCGGTGCCGGCGAGCAGCGGGATGACCGACTGGTGGATGAGGGTGATGGTCGGCAGCAGGAGGGTGTCGGAGGCGCCGAGGAGTTCGGTGAGCCGCTCCTCGATCCGGGGGTAGAGCCGGGGGCTGCCGATGAGCCGGGACCAGCTGGGGTGGGTGCCCCACCGTCTGACCTCCGGTTCGATCGCGTCGATGACGGTGGGGTCGAGGTCGAGGCCGAGGTAGTTGCAGGAGGCGAAGTCCACGAGCCACTCGTCGCCGACCCGGATGCGCCGGCCGTCGACCTCGTCGATGACGGCGTCGCACATGCGGCTGGTCCGCTGGAGGTGTTCCAGGTCCCGCCAGCGGGACGGGCGCGGGGGCCGTCCGGTCCCGGCGGCCTTCCCGGAGGGGGCGGTGCGTCCGGTGATCCGGGCGGCCGGGCCGGGGAGGGCGCGGGCGCCGAGCCGGACGACCGGGCGCGCGTCGGAGCGCGGGGCGCGGTGCAGATACGACTCGGCCTGGTGCGCGGTCATCGGGCGGGCGAAGAGGTAGCCCTGCCCGAACCGGCAGCCCATCTCGGCGAGGAGGGCCCGCTGCTCCTCGTGTTCGATGCCCTCGGCGACGACCTGGAGGCCGAGGACGTCGGCGATGCGCACGATGCCCTCGACGAGCGCCACCTGCTGCGGGTCGGTGGTGATGTCGTCGATGAACGACTTGTCGACCTTCAGGACGTCGATGGGGAACTCGCGGAGGTAGCTGAGCGAGGAGAACCCGGTGCCGAAGTCGTCGATGGCGATGGAGACGCCCATCTCCTTGAGGGCGGCCATGGTCGTACGGATCTGGGCGTCCTGCCGCATGAGGACGGTCTCGGTGAGTTCGAGGACGAGCGAGCCGGGCGCGAGCCCGGACGAGTGGAGGGTGCGCCGCACCTCGTCGAGGAACCCCGGGTCGCGGAACTGGCGGGCGGAGACGTTGACGTTGGCGTAGAGCGGCGCCGGTCGGGGGTGGGCGCGCTGCCAGCGGGCGATGTCGAGCGCCGCGTGTTCGAGGACCCAGGCGCCCAGCGGCATGATGTGGCCGCTCTCCTCGGCCAGGGTGATGAACTGGTCGGGCGGCACCATGCCGCGCCGGGCGTGCGGCCAGCGGATGAGTGCTTCGAGGCCGGCCGGGGTGCCGTCGTCGACCTCGACGATCGGCTGGTAGCGCAGGGCGAAGGCGTGGTCGGCGATGGCGGTGTCCATCCCGGCCTGGAGTTCGTGCCGGGCGACGAGCCGGGAGTGCAGTTCGGGGTGGAAGAGCCGCCAGCGCTTCTTGCCGGCCGCCTTCGCCGCGTACAGGGCGAGGTCGGCGTGACCGAGCAGTTCCTCGGCGTGGGCGCTGTCGAGGACGGTGGCGATGCCGACGCTCGTGGAGACGGAGACGGCCCCGTCGGTGAGGTGGAAGGGCTGGCTCAGGGTGTGCACGATCTCGGCCGCGAGGGCCTCGGCGTCGCGGGGTTCGCGGGCGCCCTCGATGAGGACGGCGAACTCGTCGCCGCCGAGCCGGGCCGCGGTGTCGGTCAGCCGCAGGACGGCGGTGAGGCGGCGGGCGACGGCGACGAGGAGTTCGTCGCCGACGGAGTGCCCCATGGTGTCGTTGACGACCTTGAAGTCGTCGAGGTCGACGAAGAGCATGCAGGTGAGGGTGGACTCGCGGCGGCCGCGGAGCAGGGCGCGCTCGATGCGTTCGAGGAGCAGGACCCGGTTGGGGAGTCCGGTGAGCGAGTCGTGGAACGCCCGGTGGGTGAGCTCCCGTTCGAGTTTCCGCTGCTCGGTGACGTCCCGCAGGGTGAGGACGAGTCCGTGCACGGTGCGCTCGTTGCGCAGGTTGCTGCACCGGACCTCGACCTCCAGGTCGGAGGCTTCGCCGTGGAGGAGTTTCCAGTCGTCGCGGGCGTCGACGGTGTCGCGGGTGCGGGCGTCGGCGAGGACGCGCAGGGCGCTTGCGACGTTGGTGGGGGCGAGCAGGTCGGTGAGCGGGGTGCCCGGCAGGAGGGAGTGGCCGAACATGGACTCGGCGGAGGGGCTGGCGTACCGGACGGTGTCGTCGTCGTCGACGATGAGGATGACGTCCGAGGTGTTGTGCACGAGGGTGCGGAAGTACGCCTCGCTGGTGCGGCGGTTGACCTCCTCGCTGAGTCCGAAGCGTTCCAGGGCCAGGGCGGCCTGGGAGGCGAGGGACTGGGCGGAGGCCGCGATCTCGGCGAGCTTCTTCTCCGGTCCGGCGAGCAGCAGCACGCCGAGCAGCGGTTCGCGTCCGGCCGGGGTCTCCAACTCCAGGGGGCAGAGCAGGGCGTGCGTCTCGGGCGCCACCTCGGCGGCGACGGCGGGGTCGAGGCGGGTCACGGGCAGGAGCCGGGTGCCGTCGGAGAACAGGTCGGGCCAGGCCGTGCCGGGCTGCCGGGTGAGCTCCTCGGTGCGGCAGCTCCAGGGGTGGCTGGCGGTGGCGACGGCGTCGAGGCCGCCCTTGCCGTCCCGGGTGAAGAGCAGGACCCGGTGGTCGGCGCCCGGGCCGAACAGCGTCGCGGACGCCGTCTCCACGGCGCCGGCGACCTCACGGGGACTCAGGGCGACGACGAGCGAAGCGGCGGCGTTCCTGAGGCTGCGTTCGCGCGCCTCGGCCCTGTCGTGGTCGTTCATCATGCCCCAGAGCCGGGTGAGGACCAGCAGGAACATGAACGCCGAGAAGATCGCGATGACGGCGATGTCCTGGTCCCGGTCGTGGCGCAGCGACTGGAGGAGGAGCAAGGCGGGGGCTACGAGGGAGGCACCGGCGAGCAGCGCGAGCCGCCGCTCGGCCATGCGCGGCGCCGGTTCCGGGGCGCGTTCGGTGAGCCCGGTCATCGAGGGGTGGAGGGCGGCGAGGCCCCAGGCGGTGAAGAAGACGACCCAGCCCAGGTCCCAGGCGGTGCCGACCTGCCAGGTGCCCTTGAGCTGGAGGGTGCCGTAGATGACGTCGGAGGCGAGGATGCCGCAGGTGCCCAGGGTGAGCAGCTGCACGGACCGGGATCTGAAGCCGCCCGGGACGAGCAGCCGGGCCAGCATCGCGAGCATCAGCACGTCACCGAGCGGATAGGCGATGGAGATCGCCTTCTCCGTCCAGCTCATGTCCTCGCTCCTGGCGAGCGGGGTGATGAGGTTGACCCAGGAGAGCAGCGCGAGGCCCGACGTGAGGATCAGCGCGTCGAGGACCACGCCCAGGTCGCGTCCGACGGCCCGGTAGCGGATGAAGCCGAACAGGCCGACGGCGAACAGCGGGTAGGTGACCAGGTACAGCGCGTCGGCGATGGACGGGAAGGGTCTGACCTGGCCGAAGAACGCCTCCAGGGCGTTGTAGGCGGTGTCGCCGCCCACGAACGCGAGGTTGGCGCCTGCCAGTACGAGCCAGGGCCAGCGGCGGGCCGGCCGGTGGATGCGGACCCCGACGAGGATGGCGGCGACGCCGCTGAGGCCGATGAGGGCCCACAGGGTCGTGTGCCGTTGGGGGAACTCCAGGTAGGCAACGGTGAGGAGCGTCACGACCAGCACGTACAGCAGGGTCCATCTGCGCAGCGACCCGGTCATGGTGGGCGGCCGGTCGAGCTGACCCAGCGGCATCGTCGACCGCCCCCTTGTCGGGTCGGACGCGTCGGGAGCGCCCTGGTCGCGGATACGGACCCCGTACGGTGTCCATTCTCCGGGCCACGGGGGGCGCCTGCATCTCGGCGCGGGGGCGGCACCGCCGCGACTCCTCCTACGAGGAGGCGCGGACCACGAGTTCGGTGGGGAGCATCCGGCGGGGCTGGTCGTCGGGGGCGCTGGGGTCGGCGATCTCCTGGAGGAGTACGCGGGCCATGGCGCGGCCCATCTCTTCGATGGGCTGCCGGACGCTGGTCAACGGCGGGTCCATGTGCCGGGCGACGGCGGAGTCGTCGACGCCGACGAGGGCGACGTCCTCGGGGACGCGGCGGCCGGCCTCGCGCAGGACGGCCCGCGCGCCGGCGGCCATCACGTCGGAGGCGGCGAAGACGGCGTCCAGGTCCGGCCTGCGGTCCAGGAGTTGCCGCATGGCGCGGCGGCCGCCCTCCTCGGTGAAGTCGCCGGTGGCGACGAGGCCCGCGTCGGGGCCGAGCCCGGCCTCGGCCAGGCCCTCGTGGTAGCCGTCGAGGCGGCAGCGGGCCACGTACATGTCGAGCGGTCCGGTGATGGTGGCGATGGCGCGTCGGCCGCGGGCGGCGAGGTGGTCGACGGCGGTCCGGCCGGCGCCGGTGTTGTCGGAGTCGACGAAGGCGACGCGCTCGTCCTCGGTGCGGCGGCCGTTGAGCACGGCGGGCAGGCCGAGGGCCCTCACCTGGTCGGGCAGCGGGTCGGCGGCGTGCACGGAGACGAGGAGGACGCCGTCGACGCGCTGCGCGGCGAGGTACTGCTCGAAGCGTTGCCGCTCCTGTTCGCTGCGGATCAGGGTGAGCAGCAACTGTTTGTCGGCGTCGGCGAGTTCGCCGCTGACCCCGCGGATGATGTCGAGGAAGTACGGCTCCGCGAACAGTCGGGCCTCGGTCTCGGGGATGACGAGGGCGACGGCGTCGGTCCGGCTGCCGGCGAGTGCGCGGGCGGCCCTGTTGGGGACGTAGCCGAGTTCGGCGACGGCCCGCTCGACGGCTTCCTTGGCCTGTTCGCTCACCTTCGGCGAGCCGTTGATGACCCGGGAGACCGTGCCGCGGCCGACTCCTGCCCTGGCCGCGACCTCCTCCAGGGTGGGCCTGCCGGTCTGCCGTCCGCTCGCCGCCATGTGCCGCTTCTCCCCTCGGGCCGCCGCCCCGCCTGCGTGTGCACGCGAACCTATCAGGCGGGACGGCGCGGGCCCGGGCGGCCGGGGGCCGGCTCAGGCGCCGGTCGGGGCCAGCTCGGCCATGGCGCCCCAGCCCTGCTGCGGCACCTCGACGTTGATGATCTCGGGAGTGGTGGCGATGGCTCCGGCCATGGTGGCGAGGCCGGCCGCGAAGTGCGCGGAGGCGACGTGCGCGGCGCCCGCCTCGGCGTCGGCGAAGGCCTCCAGGAGGACGTAGACGTTCGGGTCGTCGACGCTGCGGGACCAGTCGAAGAAGAGGTTGCCGGGCTCCTCGCGCGTGGCGCGCGTGAAGTCGGCGACCAGGTCGAGCCAGCGGTCGGCGTGGTCGGGGCGGGCGGTGAAACGCACGGCGATGAAGATCATGCGTCCACTGTGCGGGAGCCCGCCGGGCTCGGCGGCCCGAACGGGTCAGTATTCCGGCAGGGCCGGAAAGCCCGGCACGGCCCGTACGAGTGCGGCCCTGAGGTCGGCCTGCCGGCGCCCGAAGTCGGCCGTGGGCAGCGACACCGACAGGGCGTGCACGATCCCGTCGCCGCGCTCCGGCAGCGCCACGGCGAGACAGGTGTACGACGGGTCCGCCTCGCCCACCGACACGGCGAAGCCCTGGTCGCGCACCCGGGCGGCCTCGGCCTCGAACCGTTCGGCGCTGGTGATCGTCCGCTCGGTGAAGCGGGCCATGCCGTGCTCCGCCAGATAGCGGCGGCGCAGCGGGCGCGGCAGCGCGGCCAGCAGCGCCTTGCCGTGGGCGGTGGCGTGCGCGCGGTCCTCGGGACCCGGCACGAAGGGATGGCTCACGTCGGTGACGGGCGCGGTCGTGTCGACGACCGTGATCCGGCCGTCGCGGTAGGCCGTGTGGTACGCCTCGGCTCCGGTGGCGCGCCGCAGCCGCCCCAGCAGCTCGCCGGTCCCCGCGCCGAGCCCGTGGTGCCGCTGGTGGGAGCGGTGGAGGGCCGGGACGCGCGGCCCCGGCGCGTACCCCTCGGCGGTCCGCACGAGGTAGCCCCGCGCCAGCAGCGGCCCGGCGAGGTGGTAGACGGTCGACAGCGCGCAGCCGAGGCGCCGCGCCAACGCCTTCGCCGCCACGGGCCGGTCCGCGTCGGCGACCGCGTCGAGGACGGCGAGGGCCCGGTCGACCGACTGGGGCCCCTGGCTGGCACTCGGTGTGACGGACATCGCCCCAGCTTAGGCGCTGCCGATCGGGCCGCGGCGGGCTCTTCGGCAACGGTGGGGTCGGGTGTCGCCGCGGGCCCGTCGACGCCGGTCGGATGCCATCGCGGGCTCGTCGGACCAGGTCAGGCGCCTCCACGGCCCTTCGGCGATGGCTCGGCGGCGATCGGCGACGTTCTGTGCGCGCGTCGAACCGCTCCGTATCGCCGCAGGTCAGAGGGTTCTTATGTGCATAAAACACCCTTTCGGCGTACCGTCGTGGGGATCCCCCTTTTCTCGACGCCACGGGAGAGCGTGTGCCCCGCTCCAGGACCGACCATGTCCCGACGCCCCGCCAGGGGCGCAGCCCCCGCCTCCGTACGGCGGCGATCGCGACGGGCGTGGTCGCCGTCGCCGCGGGCGGCCTGTACGTGGCTGGGCTCGTCGCCACCGGGGACGACATATCCGCCGGCACCCGCGTCGGCGGCATCGACATCGGTGGGATGAGCCGCGCGGAGGCGCGGGCCAGGCTCGCGGACCAGGCGCCGGCCTCGTGGACCGCGCCGATACCCGTCAAGGTCGGCGACAGCGCGTCCACGGTCGCGCCCGCCGCCGCGGGGCTGACCGTGGACGTGGCGAAGACCGCCGACCTGGCCGCCGACCCGGCCCGGGACCCGATCACCGTGATCGGCCGGCTGTTCTCCTCCGGCGAGCGGGACGTGCGTCCCGTCCTCGCGTACGACGAGGGCAAGGCGAAGGCCGCCGTGGCCGAGCTCGCGAAGAAGAACGACCGGGAGGTCCGCGAGGGATCGGTCGGCTTCCGCGACGGCAAGGCCGTCGCGACCACGCCGGTGACGGGGCAGAAGATCGACACCGGCCGTGCCGTGGAGACCCTGCGCGCGGCCTACCCCTCCGCGACGGGCGCCTCCGCGGTGAACCTGCCGGTCTCCCTGACCGAGCCGAAGCTGCCCGCCGCCGAGGTGTCCCGCTTCCTCGACGCGTACGCGAAGCCCGCCGTGTCCGGTCCGGTGACGCTCACCGCGGGGAGCGAGCGGCTCCGCATCTCCCCCGCCACGCTCGGCGACCACCTCACCGTGCGGAACGAGGGCGGCCGGCTCACCGCCGACCTCGACCCGGAGGCACTGCTGCGCGACCCCGACGTGGCGCGGCCACTCGCCGCCCTGACGGGCGCTCCGGTGGAGGCGTCCCTCGGGGTGCGGGACGGCAGGGTCGTCGTCGAGTCGGAGGGCCGGCCGGGCCACGAGGTGACCGCGAAGGCCCTCGGCGACGCCGTGCGCCCGCTGCTCGCCAAGAGCGGCACGGCGGCCCGTACGGCTCCGGTGGCCACGACGGTCACCCAGCCCGAGCTGACCGCGGATTCGCTGGCCCGCCTCGGCATCACCGAGCAGATGTCGACGTTCACCGTGAACTTCCCCACGGCTCCGTACCGGACGACGAACATCGGCCGGGCGGCCGAACTCATCAACGGTTCGCTCGTGCAGCCCGGCGAGGTGTGGAGCTTCAACAGGACCGTCGGCGAGCGCACCCCGGACAACGGCTTCGTCGACGGCACGATGATCCTCGACGGCCAGTACCGGTCGGCCCCCGGCGGCGGTGTGTCGGCCATGGCCACCACCGTCTACAACGCCATGTTCTTCGCCGGGGTGAAGCCCGTCGAACACGGCGCCCACTCCTTCTACATCGAGCGCTACCCGGCCGGCCGCGAGGCCACCGTCGCCTGGGGCAGCCTGGACCTGAAGTTCCGCAACGACACGGGCAAGCCGATCTACATCAAGGCGAGCGCCACGGACTCCTCGGTCACCGTGAGCTTCCTCGGGACGAAGAAGTACGACTCCGTGGAGGCGGTCGCCGGACCGCGCACCAACCTCACGCAGCCCACGAAGGTCGAGGGCACCGGCAAGGCCTGCGTGCCGCAGCCGCCCCTCGAAGGGTTCGACATCTCGGTGGACCGCGTCTTCAAGAACGGCGGCACCGAGGTGAAGCGGGAGACGTACAAGACGCACTACACCCCGCGCGACGAGGTCACCTGCAAGGTGACCGAGGGCTGACCGCCCGGGGACGCCGACGGAACACCCCGGTGACGCCCGGACGGGGCCGTCGGCCGCCCGGGACGCGCACCTCCGGAAGGGTGTCTTCCCGCACCGCCGGGGCATCACTTCGGAGCGGCCCGTCAGCCCCTTCCGACGGACCCGCCCCGTGCGACCCGTCGGAGGCAGGCCTTGGCACAGCGCAGCGACCCCTTCGAACGGCTCCTCGGCGACGCCGTGCGCGCGGGCGTCACGCCCGGCGCGGCCTGGGCGGTGGGCGACGCCCTGACCACCCTGTCGTACGGGGCGGCCGGGCTGCTCGACCCGGCGCACCCGGGTGAACCGATGCGTGCCGACACCCTCTTCGACGTGGCGAGCCTCACCAAGATCCTCGCGGTGTGGGCCGTCACCGGCACACTCGTCGACGCCGGGAAGCTGGACCTGGCCGCCCCGCTCGGCTCGTACTGGCCCGAGGCCGCCGGGCGTCCCCCGGCCGGGGTGACGGCGCACGACCTGCTCACCCACACCGCGGGCCTGCCGCTGCGCGCCAACCTCCGCCACCTGTACGGCTCCGACCCGCAGGACGTGCGGGACGGCGTCCTCGCCGAACCGCTGCGGCACCGTCCGGGCGAGGCCGTCGCCTACACCGACCGGGCCGCGCTGATCCTCGGCTACCTCGCCGAGCACCTCACCCGGCAGCCGCTCCCCCGGCTCGCCGGGGAGCGGATCTGGGACCCGCTCGCCATGTCGGAAACCCGGTTCGGGCCGCTGGACGCGGCGGCACGGGAGCGGTGCGCGCCCACCGAGTACGACGAGGAGAGCGGCACCCGGCTGAAGGGCACCGTCCACGACTTCTCGGCCCGGCTCCTCGGCGGTGCCTGCGGGATCGCGGGGGTCTTCACCACCACCGCCGACGTCGGCCGGTTCCTGCGCCACCTGCTGGCCCCGGTGCCCGGCGTGTTCTCCGCCGACTGGACGGCCGCCTCGCTGCGCGTCCGCACGGGCCCGCTCGTCCCGCCGCGCGGGCTCTTCTGGCATCCGGCGCCGGGCACGGAACCCGAGGACGACGTCTGGGCGCACTTCGGCTTCACGGGCACGGCCCTGTGGGTGTCGCCGGCCCGGGGCCGCTGGGCCGTGCTGCTCACCAACCGGCTCTACCTCACCCGCGACCCCGGCCCGCTGGCCCGGGTCCGGGACGTCTTCCGGGGCCTCGCCTTCCCCTGACCGCCCCCTCCCCCGCTCCCCCCGGGGGAATTCAGGTGCTCGCGCGCACGCCGCTCTGCCACGCTGCACCCGACTGGCCGATTTTCGACGGGCTCGACGCGTACGGAGCGCACATCGATGGGATTCACCTTGGAAGGACCGGTTCTGGAGGGCGCGTTCGTGCGCCTGGAGCCGCTGGGGCACCACCACGCCGCGGGACTGGCGGACGCCGCGGAGGAGGAGCGCGACTCGTACGGCTTCACCTGGGTGCCGCGCCGGGAGGAGATCGGGGCGTACATCGACACGCAGTCGGGCCGCGCCGCCGACGGCAGGCTCGCCCCGTACGTCCAGGTGGACGTGGCGACCGGCCGGGTCGTCGGCGCCACCTCGTTCTGGGAGCCGCGCCCGTGGCCGGACGGGGAGGGGCTCTGCGCGATCGAGGTCGGCTTCACCTGGCTCGCGGCCTCCGCCCAGGGCACCGGTGTCAACGCCGAGGCCAAGTACCTGTTGTTCCGGCACGCCTTCGAGACGTGGGGGGTGGCCCGGGTGGACCTCAAGACCGATGCCCGCAACGCCCGCTCGCGCGCCGCCATCGAGAGCGTCGGCGCGACCTTCGAGGGCGTCCTGCGGAACTCGGCCCGCTCGTGGGCCCCGGGCGAGGACGGCCGGCTGCGCGACTCCGCCGTCTTCTCGATCATCGCGGAGGAGTGGCCCGAGCGTCGTGCCGCCCTGGAGCGGCGCCTGGCGGGCATCCGGGAACGCCGGGCGGCGGCCGCCGTCCCCGACCCGGCCTGACGGCCCGGGACACCTCTCGGGACGGTCCGCGCGGGACCCCCCGACGGGTGCGGCCCCGAGCACCGTCCCGGGGTGTCCCACGCGCTCCGGGACGGCTGTTGGAGGCTTGTTGACGATCCGTTGGTCCCCGGTTGGACCCCGGTTCGAGAATCGTCGGTGCCGAGAACGACGCGCAACCGGAGGAGCAGGTCATGAAGGCGGAGAGCGGCACGCGGTGCGCGGCCGACGAGCGGAACCCGTGGGACCGGCTGACCGGGGAGATGCGGCGGATCAAGGAGAGCTCCGAGCTCAGTTACGCGGGTCTGGCCCAGCGCACGCACTACAGCCGCTCCTCGTGGGAACGGTTCCTCAACCAGAAGCAGCTGCCGACCCGCCTGGTGGTCGAGCAGTTCGCCCACGCCGCCGGACACGACCCCGGCCCGCTGCTCGAACAGCTCGACCGCTGCCTCCGTGACTCCGGTCCGCACCCGAGTCCCGGAGGGCACCCCGGCCCCGCCGCCCCCGGCCACGCGCCGTCCCCCGGGGCGCCGGCGCCCGCCCGCCTCGCCCCCGCCGACCTCCGCGCCCTCGCCCTGGTGTCGGCCGCCGGGATGGTCCTCGGCGGCGTCCTCACGCTCGCGGTGGCCCGCGCCGCCACGAACGGCGCGGGGCTGCGGGGCGGCTTCCAGGGCCTGTCCGTCGGGCTCTGATGCCGGGAGGTGCCTGGGTCCGGTCCGGAAAGTCCCGCCTGGCTCTACTTCCCGGACAGGACCTGGGTCCTGTCGATCAGGCCGGGCTCGCCGGGCCCCGGCGGCGGCCGCCCGACGTCCCGGACGTGCAGGGCGTGTCGGGTACGGCGGGCGCGGGGCGGGCGCCCGGTTGCGCGTGGGCCATCTCGGGGAGGGCGGACAGGCCCGCGAGGCACTCCTCGATCCTTCGGGTCAGATGGTGCTTGCGGGCGAGCTCCAGACAGGTTTCCCAGGTGTCGCGGGCGGCGGCCCACTCGCCGAAGTGGTGGTGGGCCCGCGCGGTGAAGACGAGGCAGTCGGCCGTGCCGCCGTGGTCGTTCATCCGGTGCCGGATGCCGAGCGCCTCGGTGAGGGCCGCGAACGCCTCGTCGCGGCGCCCGAGGACGCGGAGCACGTCCGCGTGGTTCGTCAGGGCGGTGGCCAGGAACACCCAATGGCCGGTGCCCCTCAGCAGCTCGATGACCCGCCGGTAGTCCGCGGCCGCCAGGTCGACCTCGCCGCGCAGTTTGCGGACGTCGGCGATCCGGCTGAGCAGCAGCGCCTCCCCCCGGGTGTTCCCGGTGGCGTGGTAGAGGTCACGGGAGAGCTCGGCGTGCACGAGTGCCTGCTCGGCGTCCTCGATCTGGATGTACAGCGAGGCGATGTTGCCGAGGATGGACGCCTGGGCGTCCCGGTCGCCGCGCGCCGTGAAGAGCTCCAGGGCGATGCGGAGGTGCTCCAGGCAGGCGTCGTTGCGGAACGCCATGCCGTGGGCGACGGCCATCCGCCGGTGCAGCCACGCCTGGCCGAGCGTGTCGTCGTGGGCGCGGGCGATGTCCATCGCCTGGGCGAGGCAGGCGTCCCACTCCTTGGTCCACCAGTGCGTACTGGCGTAGCCGAACAGCCCCACGGCGAGCCGCCAGGCCATGTCGGAGCGGCCGGCCTCCCCGGCGTGGTCGAGGGCGTCCCGGATGGCCGGGAGTTCCCTCGCGGCCCAGCGGATCGCCTCGTCGTCGTCGGCGAACACGGGCAGCGACAGGGGCGTTCCGGCCTCGCCGTCGAGCGGCGGCGGGGACTGCGTCTCCCTGGTGGCCGTGCGGGTCGCCGCCGCGAGGGCCGCGACGTACCAGGCGATCAGCCGCAGGACGGCCGCGGCGCGCTCCTCCTCCGGGTCCTCCTCGTCGCCGCGCTGGGACGCGTACTCGCCGAGGAGGTCGTGGAGCACGTACCGGTCGGGCTCCGGGTTGAGGACGAGATGGGCGTCGGCCAGGACGTCGAGGACCGCGGCGGCCCGGGCCTCGGTGAGGTCCAGCAGGGCCGCGGCGGACTGCGGCGTGACGGGGTGCGCCGACCACACCCGGCCCAGGATCCGGAAGGCGCGGGCGGCCTCGCGCTCCAGCGGGCGGTGGCTGTCGCGCATGGCCACGTAGCTCATGGCGAAGGTCCGCTGGACGTCGAACGTGCCCATGGAGAGGGTCTCCAGGCGGCCCTGGTGGGGCGTCAGCCTGCGGGCCAGGAGCGCGAGGGGCCAGTGGGGCCGGGAGGCGAGCCGGCCGCCGACGATGTGCAGGGCGAGCGGCAGGCCTCCGCAGGCGGCCATGATGTCGGCCAGCGCCTCGGGCTCGCTGCGCACCCGGTCGGCGCCGGCCAGTTTGGCGAGCAGCGCGTGCTGGTCGGCCGGGGACAGCGGGGACAGCGGCACGCTGACGGAGTCCGGCAGGTCGGCGAGCAGCTGCCGGCTGGTGATCAGCACCGCGCTCGGTCCGCCGGCCGGGAGGAGCGGTGCCACGTGGGCGGCGTCGCGCGCGTTGTCGAGGACCAGGAGCACGCGCCGCTCGGCGAGCGCCGTCCGGAACAGCAGCGCCCGGTCGTCGGTGTCGTCGGGCAGCGCCTCGTGGTGCACGCCCAGGTCGGACAGGAAGCGGGCGAGCAGCTCGTGGGCCGAGCGCGCGCCGTGGCCGCAGTACCCCCGCAGGTCCGCGTAGAGCGCGCCGTCCGGGAACTCCTCGCGGAGCCGGTACGCCACGTGGACGGCGAGGGCGGTCTTGCCGACGCCGCCCATGCCGGAGATCACGACGGGTCTGACGTACGCGGGCCGGGCCGCGGGTCTCTGCCGGTGCGGGGTTCCCTGGCGGGGCGCGGGGACCGCGGTCGGTATGCGGCTCCCCGGCCCTTCTCCGGTCGCGGTCGCTCCACCGCCCGGAGTCACCCCACCGGCCGCGGGCGATCCACCCCCCAGGGGCGCGTCGCCGGTCGCGGTCGGTCCACCGCTCGGGGACGCCTCGCCGGTCGCGGACGCCGTGCCGTACCCGGGCGTCGCGTGGCGCCCGGACTGCTCGCCGCTCGCGGACGGCTCGCGGTCCGTCGTCTCGGCCACGCCGAGGAGGGACCGGACCAAGGCCACCTCGACCTCCCGGCCGGTGAACGCGCCGCCCTCGCAGGGAAGTTGGAAGGGAGGTCGGGCCGGGTCGGCGGCCGGCTGCGGGGTCGGGCGGGGTTCGGGGCGGGGCGTCGGCTCGCCCGCCAGGAGCTCCCGGTGGGCCTGCTGGACGGCGGCGCCGGGTTCCGTGCCGAGCTCGTCGACCAGGCTCCGGCGCAGCCGCTGGAACGTGGAGAAGGCCTCGGCCTGGCGGCCGGACCGGTGGAGGGCCTGTATGAGCAGCCCGTGGAACTCCTCGCGCAGGGGGTGCTCGGCGGCGAGGGTGGTGAGCGGGCCGACGGCCTCGTGGTGCAGACCGAGGCGGAGTTCGGCGTCGAAGTTCCACTCCAGGGCCTGGAGGCGCGCCTCGGCGAGCCGGTGGATCCGGAGGGCGGGCGCCTCGGCGTCGGAGAAGGGGGCGAGGTCGGCCAGGGGTGTGCCGCGCCACAGCGGCAGGGCGAGCGCGGTCTGGCGCCGCACCTCCTCCCAGTCCTCGCGCCGGTGCGCGTCGTGCACGGCCCTGACCCGCTCCTCGAAGACGTCGGCGTCCAGCTCGCCGTCGTGGACGAGCAGCCGGTAGCCGGGCGCCACGGTCTGCAGGCGTTCCTCGGCGCCGCCGTCGGCGGCGGACAGGACCCTGCGGAGCCGGGTGAGGTGGTTGGCGAGGGCGGCGTCGGCGCTGGCGGGTACGGCCTCGCCCCAGAGGGCCTCCTTGAGGGCGTCCCGGGACACCGTGCGGTTGGCCTGGAGCAGCAGGGCCGCGAGCAGGACGCGGACCTTCGGGCCACTCACCGGTCGCGGCTCCGTCCCGTCGTGGACGACGAGCGATCCCAGCACCCCGAACTTCACGACCACCGTGCCCCCGCATCAGTAGGCGAGCCGCCTGCGTGCGGCGGATCCCGACGCCTCCCATCGTACGGTTCGGCACCCCTTGATTGATCAAACCGGCTGGGGGTTACCATATGAGCGCCGCCTAGCTCGAAAGATAATCTTGTGACTGTCAATGACGACTCGTTCACCAGTTGGAAGAACCGCGAGGAGATCGCGGAGTCGATGATCCCGATCATCGGGAAGCTGCACCGGGAGCAGGACGTCACCGTCCTGGTCCACAGCCGCTCCCTGGTGAACAAGTCGGTGGTCAGCATCCTCAAGACCCACCGCTTCGCCCGGCAGATCGACGGCGAGGAGCTCTCGGTCACCGAGACGCTGCCCTTCCTCCAGACGCTCACGACCCTCGACCTGGGCCCGTGCCAGATCGACATCGGTGTGCTGGCCGCGGACTACAAGACCGACGACCGCGGACTCTCCGTGGCCGAGTTCACCGCCGAGGCCGTCGCCGGCGCCACCGGCGAGAACAAGATCGAGCGCCGTGACGGACGCGACGTCGTCCTCTACGGCTTCGGCCGCATCGGCCGCCTCGTCGCC
The DNA here is from genome assembly GCF_042262805.1 of Streptomyces sp. NPDC056361. Taxonomy (NCBI): domain Bacteria; kingdom Bacillati; phylum Actinomycetota; class Actinomycetes; order Kitasatosporales; family Streptomycetaceae; genus Streptomyces; species Streptomyces sp. NPDC056361. The sequence continues at coordinate 1,069 of NZ_JBHJQI010000151.1, read as the reverse complement.
CGCCTCCTCATCGAGAAGGCCGGCTCCGGCAACGGTCTGCGCCTGCGCGCGATCGTCGTCCGCGGCGGTGGCGACCAGGACCTGGTGAAGCGCGCCTCGCTGCTGCGCCGCGACTCCATCCACGGCCAGTTCCAGGGCACGATCACGGTCGACGAGGCGAGCAGCACCATCGTCGCCAACGGCAACACCATCAAGGTGATCTACGCCAACGACCCCTCCGAGGTCGACTACACGGCGTACGGCATCGACAACGCGATCCTCATCGACAACACCGGCAAGTGGCGGGACCGCGAGGGCCTCTCCAAGCACCTGCGCCCCGGCATCGACAAGGTCGTCCTCACCGCGCCCGGCAAGGGCGACGTGCCGAACATCGTGCACGGTGTGAACCACGACACGATCAAGCCGGACGAGCAGGTCATCTCCTGCGCTTCCTGCACCACCAACGCGATCGTCCCGCCGCTGAAGGCCATGGACGACGAGTACGGCGTGCTGCGCGGCCACGTGGAGACGGTCCACTCGTTCACGAACGACCAGAACCTCCTGGACAACTACCACAAGGCCGACCGCCGCGGCCGTTCCGCGCCGCTCAACATGGTGATCACCGAGACCGGTGCCGCCTCGGCCGTCGCGAAGGCCCTGCCGGACCTGAAGGCCCCGATCACCGGCAGCTCGATCCGCGTCCCCGTCCCGGACGTCTCGATCGCGATCCTGAGCCTGCGCCTGGGCCGCGAGACCACCCGCGAAGAGGTCCTGGAGTACCTCCGCGACGTCTCGCTGCACTCGCCGCTGAAGCGCCAGATCGACTTCACCACGGCCCCCGACGCCGTCTCGATGGACTTCGTCGGCTCGCGCCACGCGTCCATCGTCGACGCCGGCGCGACCAAGGTCGACGGCGACAACGCGATCCTCTACCTCTGGTACGACAACGAGTTCGGCTACTCGTGCCAGGTCATCCGGGTCGTCCAGCACGTCTCCGGCGTGGAGTACCCGACCTTCCCGGTCCCGGCGGTCTGATCCCCCGCACCACGGCACCACAGCACGGCGGCGCGCCGCACCTCCCGTCCGGGGG